>DASWMB010000058.1:0-15680 GCA_036399955.1 Allosphingosinicella sp.
TGCCAGCAGCGCCGCGAGGGGGACCGCTACGACTGGCGGCTGGTGAACGTGGAGGACGTCCACCTCTCCGGCGCCGCCGGGCCGCTCGAAAAGCCGGGCAACGACCGGCGGACGATCCTCACCTTCGCCATCGTTGCGCTCCTCATCCTCGCCATGGCAGCCGTCAACTTCGTCAACCTCGCCACGGCCCGGGCCAGCCAGCGGGCGCGGGAGGTGGCGCTGAGGAAGGTGCTCGGCGCCAAGCGCGGCCAGCTCATCGCCCAGTTCCTGGCGGAATCCGCTTTGGTCAGCGCGATCGCGGTCCTCCTCGCCCTCGTCATGGTCGAGGTCTCGCTGCCGTGGCTCGCCGCCTTGCTCGACGCGGACCTCGAGGCCGACTGGTTCGGGCCGCGCGGGCTGATCGTGCCGGTGGTGGCATTGTGGTCCGTGGTGGCGGTCGCGGGCGGCATCTACCCGGCATTCTACCTGTCGCGCTACCAGCCGGCGGAGGTGCTGAAGGCGAACAAGTCGAGCGCCGAGCCGCTCGGCACCGGGCGGATGAGGATGGCGCTGGTGGTCGTGCAGTTCGCCGTCTCGATCGCGCTCATCGTCTGCACCATCGTCGTCTACCAGCAGACCCGCTTCGCTCAGGACAACGACCTCGGCTTCCGCCGCGAGGGGCTGATCCAGGTCTCCTACGCGAACCGCGCCGCGATCGTCCCGCAGATCGAAAACCTGATGCGCCAGGTGGAGCGGATCGACGGCGTCGAGGGCGTCGCCGGCACCAACCTGCGCGTCGCGATGGCCGAGACGATCACGATGAGCGTGCAGGTGCCGGGGAAGCAGGAGCCGGAAGTGATCGGCTTCTACAGCGTCTCGCCGGAATTCTTCGACACGCTCGGGCTGAGGCTGGTGGCGGGGCGGACGCTGTCGCGGCAGTTCGCGAACGACGACGCCTCGGTTCCGCTCGACCCGCCGGAATCGGCGGCGGCGGCGCAGCGGGCGATGCTGGAGCGCGGCGCCAACATCGTGATCAACCAGGCGGCGGCGCAGCGCTTCGGCTTCGACGAACCGCAGGCCGCGCTGGGGCGGCAGGTGAGGGTGCCGATGTTCGGCGCCGATTCCGGGCTGATGCCGGCGACGATCGTCGGAGTCGTCGGCGACGCGCGCTTCCGCTCGCTGCGCGACCCGGTCGAGCCGCAGGCCTTCTTCGACCGGCGCATCTACAACAACCTCGCGATCCGCTACAGCGCCGCCGATCCCGAGCGGGTGCGGCGCGAGGTCGGCGAGATCTGGAGGCGGCTGGCGCCGGAGGTCCCCTATGAGGCCGACTATGCGGACCGGCAGCTCGCCGCCGTCTACGCCGCCGATGCCGCGCGGGGGCAGGCGTTCGCCGGCTTCTCGCTGCTCGCGGTGGTGATCGCCTGCCTCGGCCTGTTCGGCCTCTCCGCCTTCACGGCGGAGCGGCGGACCAAGGAGATCGGGGTGCGCAAGGTCTTCGGCGCACGCAGCCGCGACATCGTCGGCCTCCTCGCCTGGCAGTTCGCCAAGCCCGTGATCGTCGCCAACATCATCGCCTGGCCGCTCGCCTGGTATGTCATGGAAGGCTGGCTCCAGGGCTTCGACGCACGCATCCCGCTCGGGCCGGCGCCGTTCCTGGTCGCCGCCGTCCTCGCCCTCGCAATCGCGCTCGGCACCGTCGCCGGCCATGCGCTGCGCGTCTCGCGGACGAATCCGATCCATGCCCTTCGCTACGAATAGGAACGGCTCCGCACCGTTCGTTGTTAAGGCACGATGACGATATTGCTTCTCGGCGCGACGGGACTGATCGGCTCGGCGGTCGCGGCGCGGCTGGCGCGGGGCGGCCACGAGGTGGTCGGCGTCGCCCGCCGGGTCGGGAGGGAGACGCGCCGGGTGGGCGCCGTCGCCCGCTGGGTCGAGCTCGACCTGCGGGATGTGCGGGGGCCGGAGGACTGGCGGCCGCACCTCGGGGGCATCGAGTCGGTGGTCAATTGCGCGGGGACGCTCCAGGACGGCGGCCGCGACTCGACGGACGCGGTCCACGTCCGCGGTCCGGCGGCGTTGTGGCGAGCCTGCGAGGAAGCAGGCGTCCGGCGCGTCATCCAGGTCTCGGCCATGAACGCGGACAAGGGAGGCGTCTCCGCCTTCTCGCGGACGAAGTGCGCGGGCGATGCGGCGCTCGAGGCGAGCGGGCTCGACTGGGTGATCCTGCGCCCCTCGGTGGTCGTCGGGCGCCAGGCTTATGGCGGGAGCGCCCTTTTCCGCGGCCTCGCAGCGCTGCCGGTGCTGCCGAGGACGCCGGAGGCGGGGGCGCTCGACATCGTGCAGCTCGACGACGTCGCCGAGACGGTCGCGCGGCTGCTCGGGTCCGGCGCGCCGTCGCGGCTGGCGCTGGAGCTCGCCGGGCCGGAGCGGCTGAGCTTCGAGGAGACCGTCGCCGCCTATCGCGCCTGGCTCGGCTGGAAGCCGGCGCGGATCGTCTCGGTCCCCGGCTGGGCGATGGGGCTGGGCTACCGCATCGGCGACGTCCTCGGACGGCTCGGCTGGCGGCCCCCGATCCGCTCGACCGCCCGGCGCGAGATCGTCCGCGGCGCCGTCGGCGACGCAAGCGCCTGGCGCGAGGCGACCGGAATCGAGCCGACGCCGCTCAGCGCCGCGCTGGCGGCCGAGCCCGCCTCCGTCCAGGAGCGCTGGTTCGCGCGGCTCTATCTGCTGAAGCCGCTGGCGATCGGCGTCTTTGCGCTGTTCTGGCTGATGACCGGCTTCGTCTCGCTCGGACCCGGCTACGCGATGGCCGTCGCGGTGATGGAGCTGACCGAGGCGGCGGCACTCGCCGAGATCAGCACGATCGCCGGCGCGATCACCGACCTCGTCGTCGGCTGCCTCATCCTCTGGCGGCGGACGACGAAGCTCGGGCTGGTGCTCGCCTTCCTCGTCTCTTTGTTCTACGTCGCGGCGGGAACCCTGCTGCTGCCGCAGCTCTGGGCCGATCCGTTGGGGCCGATGATGAAGATCTGGCCGATCCTGGTCCTGAACCTCGTCTGCCTCGCCATGCTGGACGAGCGATGACGGCCTATTTCATCCTGAAGTTCCTCCACGTCATCGGCGCCGCGGTGCTGCTCGGCACAGGCGCCGGCATCGCCTTCTTCATGCTGATGGCGCACCGCACCGGCAACGCCGCCACCGTCGCGGCCACGGCGCGGATCGTCGTCGTCGCCGACTATGTGTTCACGACGACGGCGGTCATCGCGCAGCCGGTTACCGGGGTTCTCCTGGCGCGGAGCGTCGGCTATTCGCTCGGCGAGGGCTGGATCGTCGCGTCGATCGCGCTCTATCTGATCACCGGCGCCTTCTGGCTGCCGGTGGTGTGGATGCAGTCGCAGATGAGGAACCTGGCCATGACAGCCGCCGAAGCCGGGCAGCCGCTCCCGCCGCGCTACCACCGGCTCTTCCGCACCTGGTTCGCCTTCGGCTTCCCGGCCTTCGGGGCCGTGCTTCTCATCTTCTGGCTGATGATCACGCGGCCGCAGATCGCATGGCTGACGCTGTGAGCAGGCGCCGTGCCCGACCGCCTCGGCCGCGCCTAGCGACTCGACTGGTCATCGGCGGCATCGCCGGCTTCGTCGGCACGATGGCGATGACGACGGCGATGCAGCGTCTCCACCGCCGCCTGCCGGAGAAGGAGCGCTATCCGCTGACGCCGCGCGAGATCGTCGATTCCGGGAGCGATCAGCTCGGCCTGGCGCTCACGGACGAGAATGCGAAGGACGCGACGCTGGGCGCCCACTTTCTCTACGGCGCGGCAATGGGGGCGATCGTCGCCGCCCTCAGCCCGGATCCAAGCCGGAAGGCGGGTATGGTCGCCGGATCGGCGGTGTGGCTGGCGAGCTACATGGGGTGGATACCCGCGGTCGGCACGCTGGAGCCGGCGACGTCTCATCCGGCGCGTCGCAACGCCCTGATGCTGGGCGTCCACTTCGTCTGGGGCGCGAGCACGGCGGCGGCGATTCGCGAGCTGCGGCTCGCCCGCGAGACGATCTTCGCCGAGGGCGCGGACGAGGATGCGCCGCCGGAGCGGCGCTAGCGCCGGACGTCGCGGATGCTGAGCCGTTCCTTGGGCCCGGCCCAGGGAGAATTAGGGCAGGTCTCGTTGTCGAGATAGGCGGGCCGCATCATCCGCAGGCCCGGGGCCGGCACCGCCGCGGGGCGGGCGCGGCCGATGCTACGCAGGTCGAAGGCGTCGGTGAACTTGAGGCCGATCCGGCCTTCGTCGCACCAGCGTATCTCCGCCGGGATCGTCAGTCCGTCCTCGAGCGCGAGGCGAACCTCGGCTCCGGTCTCCAGCGCCGCGCGGCCGGCGCCTTCCACCATCGCGCCGCCGCCGGAGATGTTGCGAAGCCGCACCGGCACGGCCTCGTCGCCGGAATGGAGCGTCCCCATCCGGATCAGGCTGTGGCGCGGCGGCCGGGCGCGGTCGGCCTCCTTCGCAGGCACCTGCGCCGCCTTCGCGGCAAGGGCCCGCGCCTCCGCCGCGGGCATCGGCCGGCCGAACAGGAAGCCCTGGATCTGGCCGATGCCGAGCAGGCGGGCGAGGGTCAGGTCCTCGAGCGTCTCGGCGCCTTCGGCGGTCACGTCCATGTCGAGGCTCGAGGCGAGCGTGACGAGCGCGGCGAGCAAAGCGCGGTTGCGGCTGCGCTCGTTCGCGGCGCTCCTCAGGAAGCTCTGGTCGATCTTGATCCGGTCGAGCGGCGCGGTGCGGATGCCGGCGAGGCTGGTCGCGCCGGTGCCGTAATCGTCGAGCGCGAGGCGGACGCCGAGACCCTTCAGCGCGGCCACGGTCTCGCTGGCGTGGAGGCTGTCGGCCAGCAGCGCCTCCTCCCGGAACTCGAGCTCGAGCCGGGACGGCTCGACGCCAGAGGCGGCGAGCGCGTTGGCGACGACGGCGGCGGTGCGCGCGTTCCTCAGCTGCGGCGGCGAGAGGTTGACGCTGAGGCGCAGGTGCCGCGGCCACTCGGCGGCTTCGGCGAGCGCGGTCCGGAGTACCCATTCGCCGATGCCGTCGATCAGGCCGCTCTCCTCCGCGACCGGCAGGAACTCGGCCGGGGCGAGCGGGCCGCGCACCGGATGCGACCAGCGCAGCAGCGCCTCGAAGCCGGCGAGGTCCTCGCTTCCCGCCTCGACGATCGGCTGGAAGAGGAGGCGGAGCTGGCTCTTCGCGACCGCCTGCTCGAGATCCTTCTGGAGGATCTGGCGGTCGCTTGCCTGGCTCTGCATCTCCGCCTCGAACATCCGGAACGTGCCCCGGCCCGCGGCCTTGGCGGCATAAAGCGCGACATCGGCGTCGCGGATCAGCTGCTCGGCATAGGTGCGCCCCGGGCGGGCGACCGCAATGCCGACCGAGGCGCCGACGCAGATCGAATGGCCGCGGATCAGATAGGGCTTGGAGACTTGCTGGATGATCCGCTCCGCGAGAGCGGCGAGACGGCCTTCCTCCTCCTCGCCCGGCAGCACCGCCTCGAACTCGTCGCCGCCGAGGCGGCCGACCTGACCCGCCTCGCCGACCGCGCCGGCGAGGCGCTGCGCGACCTGCTTCAGGAGGACGTCGCCGACCGGGTGGCCGAGCGTGTCGTTCACCGCCTTGAAGCGGTCGAGGTCGATCAGCAGGAGGGCGCAGCCCTGGCGGCGGCTGGTCGCGTTCGTGAGCGCTTCCTCCAGCGTCGCGCGCATCGCCGGGCGGTTGGGCAGGCCGGTGAGCGAGTCGATGCGGGCGAGCTTCGAGGTCTGGACGAGGGCGCGGCGCTCCTCGCTCAGGTTCTCGCCGATGCCGCGGAAGCCGAGGAAACGGCCGAGCTCGTCGAAGCTCGGGCTGCCGGACAGCGCCCAGCTGAGGTCCTTGCGGCCGTTGGGCGCGACGATCGCTTCTGCGAAGGGGAAGCGGGCGGCGAGATGGAAGCCGAGCGTCGCCGGTTCGCACTCGTCGACGCCCCGGTCCTCGACGAGGAGCAGCTCGGCGAAGGGGCGGCCGAGCAGTTCGTCGGCGGGGCGGCCGAGCTCGCGCGCCAGCGCCTCCGGAACATGGGTGAGGTGGCCGTCGGCATTCGTCTCCCAGAACCAGCCGCGGCCGCTCGCCTCGAAGGCGGCGACGAAGCGGCTGGCCTGGCGCGCCTGCCACTCGTCGGCCAGGCGCCGTTGGGCGGCGGCGAGGGCGTCGCGGGCGCGCACCAGGCTGAGACCGAACAGGCAGGCGAAGAACCCAGCGGCCATCGCCACCACCAGCGGCCCCGCGAACAAGGCGGCGGCGGCGAGCGCGCCGGCGCAGCTCAAGAGAACGAGGACCGGTATGCCGATGAAGGCGAGGATCGTCGCGCCGATGCCGGCGGCCATCGCGCCACGGGCAGGCGGCGCGCCGGGTCCGATGCCGGCTTCGACATTGGCCGCGATCAGGCACAGCCAGACGAGCGCCCCCAGGACGGCGTAGAGCGCGGCGAGACGGACGAGGCGGTGCGGCCGGGTGGGCATGGCGCGGCGGCGGGTGAGGAGCCAGAGGCGGAGGTCGAGGGCGAGGATCGCCGCGAAGGGTCCGCCGAACAGGAGCGGATCGGGCATGCGGCCGGCGTCGCGATGGGCGAGGAGCAGGATCGCGCCGCAGACGAGATGGGCGGCGGCGAGGAAGGGCGCGGCATGGGCGATGGAGTGGACGCGGTCGCAGGCGAGGCGCTCACCATGCTGGTCGCGCGCCTCGCGCAGATCGAACGCAAGCAAGGCGGCCCAGGAGAGCGGCCGCGCCGCCTCCTCACCGCCCTCGCCCAAGCCGGAGAACCGACCCGTCCTCATCCCGCTACCTACCCCTTTCGCCGGCGCGCGTGGCGCCCCTCCATCCACTCGTCGTTCGCCGCCTCCTGCTACCCCGCGGCTCACACAGAGATCGGCGTGGGAATCCTACATTGCAACCCCAACTCGAAAATATTTTGCCGCGATGGTTCAATAGCCCATGGCCGGAGCGCCTCAGCCGAGGTCGATGCTGCCGTCGCCGAGGTCGAGACCGATCCGCCCCTGCTTGATCCAGCGCACCACCCCCTGGAGCCGGTTGAAGCCTTCGAACTCGACTCCGACCGCCTCGCCGATGCGCGGCACGATGTCGGCCTCGATCATGATGCCGCTCGACGAGACGTTGACGACCTTCACCAGCAGCTTCTTGCGCCGGAAGACGAGGATGGCGCGATCGACCACGCCCCAGTGGCGGTCTTCGCGGCGCTGGTTGGTGGCCCGGCGCTCCTCGCGCGCGATGCGCAGGGCGGTGAGGCTGCCGCCGGCCTCCGCCGCCTGCCTGCGGCAGCGTTCCTTGTTGGACAGGAGCGACGCGCTCGCGGATTCGCCTGACAGGATCGCGCTTCTCAGTCCGTGCATTCCCTCACCCTCGCCCCGGTCCTTCGTTCGCGCTCCTATGCACGCAAAAGCCTTACCGATTTGCCAACGCAGCGATCAGCAATTGCTTAACCTTGCCGTTGTAACGCGAGCCGACCGGGGAGCCCACGAGGACGAGGATGCGCCGTAGCGAGAGAATGCCGGTCGACGAGACAGCGAGGCTGCGCCCGAACGACTGGAGCAGCCTGGAAGTGAGGCTGGTCGACCTTTCCGCCGAGGGATTCCGCGCCGAATGCGAGGCGACGATGCTGCGCGGCTCGGCGATCCGGATCGAGCTGCCCGGCATCGGCGAGGTCGAGGCGCAGCTCACCTGGCGGCGCGGCGGCGAAATCGGCGCGCGCTTCATGGTGCCGATCGACCTCTCGCTCTGCACCGTCTCCGGCGTGTCCGGCGGAGCGGTCCTGGCGCGCCTGCTCGTCCAGCGGGCCGATGCGCGCGGCGCGGGCCGCTTCGAGCAGGAGCAGGCGTTGCGCTCGCGAATCCTCGCCGCGCTGCCGATGCAGCGGATCGACGGCTGAGCGTCCTCGTTTCGCCTGCGTGATAAACCTGCCTTTAACGGTTCACCCCTAGACGGTCAGGCATGGGGCGGGGGTTTCTGAGGCGCGCGGCACGCGTGCTCGACATCGGCGAGGCGAATACCGGCTTCGGCCGGTCGCTGCTCGACGTGCGCTACCGCGCGCTCCAGCGCCAGATCCCGCTCCTCTACCTGATCGCGCTCGCCAATTTCATCGGGCTCCATCTGGTGGTCGACGCCGGCGGGATCGACAGGCTGACCCATCCGGTGAACCTCGTCGTGCTGTTCGTCGTGCTGAGGCTCGGCCACTGGGTGCGGACGCGGTCGCGCACGCTGCCGCCGGAGCGGATCGTCAGCGAATTGTTCAAGACCTATCTGTTCGCGGCGGCGTTCAGCGGCCTCTTCTGCTATTGGGCGATCCGGCTGTTCGCCGCCGGCGATGCGGCCCAGCAGAATTACATTGTTTTGTTCGCGAGCCTCGCGGCGATCGGCTGCGCCTACGGCCTGTCGAGCTTCCCGAGCGCGGCGCGGCTGCCGCTGATCCTGTTCGCGCTTCCGCTCGCGACCACCCTGGTGCTCTCGGCCCGGCCTGAGCATATCGCGGTGGGCATCAGCCTCGGCCTCATCACTCTCCTCGTCCTGCGCCTGCTCAACGTCCAGAGCCGCGGCTTCACCGCGCTCGTCCGCTCGCGCTCAGACGTGGAGGCGGAGCGGGAGCGGGCGCAGGCGGCGGAAGCGGAGGCGCTCGCCGAAAAGGCGCGGGTGCGCGAAGTGGCCGACACGGATCCGCTGACCGGCCTCGCCAACCGCCGCGCCTTCCTCGCCCGGCTGGAGGCCGTCGCCGCCGCCGAGCGGACGCGGCCGGTGACGCTCGCCATGGTCGACCTCGATGGGTTCAAGCCGATCAACGACACGTTCGGCCATGCCACCGGCGACGCCGTCCTGCGCCAGGTCGGGGAACGGCTGCGCAAGGCGGGCGGCGCCGGCAGCCTCGCCGCGCGCATGGGCGGCGACGAGTTCGCCTTGCTCGTCCCCTCCTGCGCTGGCCGGGCGGCGGCGGCGCGGCTCGGCACGCGCATATCTTTCGAGCTGCGCCGGCCCTACGCGGTGGACGGACGCGAATTCCGCCTCTCGGGCGGCTGCGGGCTGCTGCTGATCGAGCCGGACGAGCATGATCTGCCGCTCGCGCTCGGCCGCTGCGACACCGCCCTCTATTCCGCCAAGCAGCGCGGGCGCGGCGAGTTCGCCCTCTTCACGCGCGAGATGGAGAAGGTGACGCGGCGCCGCGCGGCGATCGAACGGGCGCTGCGCGATCCCGGCGTGCATGAAGAGGTCCATCTCGTCTACCAGCCGATCTGGGATCTCGAGACCGGGCAGCTCAGCAGCTTCGAGGCGCTGGCGCGCTGGCGCCACCCGGAGCTCGGCCTCGTGCCGCCGGGCGAGTTCATCCCGATCACCGAGCAGATCAACACGATCGAGGCGATCGGCGCGACCCTGCTGCGGCGCGGCGCCGCCGAGGTCGCCCACTGGCCGGACGCGGTGCGGCTGTCGTTCAACCTGAGCGCCGTACAGCTCTGCTCCGCGACGGCGGCGTCGCGCATCCTCGAGATCGCGGCCGAGGCCGGGGTCGATCCGGCGCGGCTCCAGTTCGAGGTGACGGAGACCGCCCTCGTCGTCGATTTCGATTCGGCGCGGCGGAACCTGCGCCTGCTCCGCCAGGCGGGGTCGCGGATCGTGCTCGACGACTTCGGCGCGGGCTTTGCCTCCCTCTCCTATCTGCGCGAGATCGACTTCGATTCGATCAAGCTCGACGGGGCGCTGGTCGTGGCGGGCGCGGAGAGCCCGCACGGCATGCGGCTGCTGCGGGGCGTCGTCCAGCTCTGCGCCTCGCTCGGCGTGCCATGCGTCGCCGAGCATATCGAGACGAAGGAGCAGCTGGCGCTCCTGAAGCGGCTCGGCTGCCGCTACGGCCAGGGCTATCTGCTCTCGCCGCCGGTGACGCCGCAGGAGGCGCGCGGGCTGGCGCGGTCGAGGGTGGTGGAGATGCCGAGCAAGGGCGATCCCGGCCGCGCCGCGGCATGACATCTGTCGGGTTGCGGCGCCCTTCTCATGTGATAACGTAACATCCTTCCCACCGGAGGATGTCCGATGCGCAATTTCGCTCTCTTGCCGATGACCGCCCTCCTGCTGGCGACGCCGATGGGTGCGCCCGCCCCGGCCCAATCTTCGCGGGTCGCGGCCGAGACGCCGGACGACCCGGACGCCGTCTGCCGCCCCTTCATCGAGCAGTTCCAGGCGAATCGCGGCGACCGCGTCGGCTACGGCCGCAGCGGCCGCAGCGGCAGCATCGGCGTGAGCGGCGGCCGCGTCGCGCCTCAGGCGCACAGTGCGCCGCCCGCTCCGATGCCTGCGCCCCCGCCGCCTCCTCCTCCACCACCGCCTCCTGCCTCGCGGACGCTGCCGGACGGCACGATCGCTCCGTTCGTCCACGCCCCGCCCGCGGTCAGGGCGGAGAATCGCGAACGCTATGCCGGCGAGCCGGTGGCGACGGTGCAGGCGGTCGCCGAGGCGCCGGTCTCGACCTTCTCGATCGATGTCGACACCGGCAGCTATGCCAATGTCCGGCGCATGCTCGGCCAGGCGCAGATGCCGCCCCAGGCCGCCGTCCGGACCGAGGAGATGCTGAACTATTTCCGCTACGACTATCCGGCGCCGCGGGACCGGACGCAGCCCTTCAGCATCACCACCGACATGACGACGACGCCGTGGAACGGCGGGACGCGGCTGCTCCGGATCGGCCTCCGGGGCTACGACCTGCCGCGCGCCGAGCGGCCGCCGGCGAACCTCGTTTTCCTGGTCGACGTCTCGGGATCGATGGACACGATCGAGCGACACCCTCTCGTCCAGTGCTCGCTCGCCCTCGTCGCCCGGCAGATGGGGCCGCGCGACCGCATCTCGATCGTCGCTTATGCCGGCGCCGCGGGGCTGGTGCTGCCGGCGACCTCCAACCGCGATGAAGTGGTGAAGGCGCTGGCCCGCCTCCGCGCCGGCGGCTCGACGGCGGGCGGGGCCGGCATTCAGCTCGCTTATGCGACGGCTCGGCAGAATCTGATCGAGAACGGCATCAACCGCGTCATCCTCGCCACCGACGGCGACTTCAACGTCGGCGTCACCAGCAACGAGACGCTGATCGACATGGTCGAGCGCGAGCGGGCGAGCGGCATCACGCTGACGACGCTCGGCTTCGGCGTGGGCAATTACAACGAGGCGATGATGGAGCAGATCGCCGACCACGGAAACGGCAACTATGCCTATATCGACGCGCCGCGGGAGGCGCAGAAGGTGCTCCAGCAGGAGCTCTCCTCGACGCTCTTCACCATCGCCCACGACGTGAAGATCCAGATCGAGTTCAACCCGGCCTACGTCTCCGAATACCGCCTGATCGGCTATGAGAACCGCGCGCTCGCCGAGCAGGATTTCGCCAACGACGCCGTCGACGCGGGCGAGATCGGCGCCGGGCATCAGGTGACGGCGCTCTACGAGATCGTCCCCGCCGGCGCCCGCGGCTGGCGCTCGGACCGCCGCTATCCCGAGAACCGGCCGCGCGCGGACGGCTCGGCCAACGGCGAGCTGGCTCACCTGAGGCTGCGCTACAAGCTGCCGGGCGAGGACCGCTCGCGGCTGATCGAGCGGCCGCTCGCCGCCTCGCTCGTCCGCAGCGCCTCGGCGCCGCGCGGCGACAGCGCCTTCGCCGCCGCCGTCGCCGCCTACGGCCAGCGGCTGCGCGGCGACCCGTGGCTCGGCGAGTTCGGCTTCGCCGAGGCCCGCCGTCTCGCGCAGGGCACGGTCGGCGGGAATTGGTGGCGCCGCGAGTTCCTCCGCCTCGCCGAGCTCGCCGAGCAGCATGCGGTGAAGGGCTCCGCCGCCGGCGGCGGCCTGCGCTGAGCCGGAGCGGCGCGTTGCAGGGTTTGAGGCGCGCTGCCATAGAGGAGCGATGCTTCGCGCCGCAGCGCTCCTCGCCCTTCTCGTCAGTGCCGCCGCCGTGACCGCCCAGCCCGGCGAACCGGCGCGGCCGCGGGCGCGCGAGGCGGGGATCGCGGTCGGCGTGCTCCCGACAGGTCCGCTCAACGCGATCACGGACGTGGCGGGCGTCACCGTCGGCCACGTCACCCTGATCGAACGGGAAGCGGTCCGCACCGGCGTCACCGCTATCCTTCCGCACGGCGGCAACCTCTTCCAGGACAAGGTGCCCGCCGCCTTCGCGGTGGCGAACGGCTTCGGCAAGTTCATCGGGTCGACCCAGATCCAGGAGCTGGGCGAGATCGAGGCGCCGATCCTCCTCACCAACACGCTGAGCGTGCCCGAGGCGGCGGCCGCCGCGATCGAGTGGACGCTGGCCCGGCCGGGCAATGAGGAAGTGCGTTCGGTGAACGCGGTCGTCGGCGAAACCAACGACGGCTTCCTCAACGACATCCGCCGGCGGCGGGTGACGATCGCCGACGCGCGCCGCGCGATCGAGGCGGCGCGCGCCGGTCCGGTCGAGGAAGGCGCGGTCGGCGCCGGCACCGGCACTGTCGCCTTCGGCTTCAAGGGCGGTATCGCACGAGCTCGCGGCGGCTCGAGCAGCGCCACGGCGGCTGGACGGTCGGCGTCCTTGTCCAGAGCAATTACGGCGGCGCCCTGACCATCGACGGCGTCGCCTATGACGAGCTTCGCGGCCGCCACTTCCTCGCGCCCGCGGCGCCGGCCGCGCCGACGGGCGGCGACGGCTCGGTGATCGTGGTGATCGCCACCGATGCGCCCCTCTCCGACCGCAATCTCGAGCGGCTCGCCCGCCGCGCCTTCCTCGCCATCGGCCGCACCGGTTCGCCGATCACCAACGGATCGGGCGATTATGCCGTCGCCTTTTCCACCCATGCAGGCGTCCGCCGCACCGCCGCCCGCCGGGCAGAGGCGACAGCCTATGACGAGCTCGGCAACGAAGCGATGACGCCGCTCTTCCAGGCCGTCGTCGAAGCGACCGAGGAGGCGGTCCTCAACTCCCTCTTCCGCGCCCGCACGATGCGCGGCCACAGAGGCACGATCGAAGCGCTGCCGATCGCGGACGTGATGCGCCACTATCGCGGGCGCGCTCGATAGCGAGCGCCGCGGAGACGGAAAAAGCTCATCCTTTCCTCATGACTTCGCCCCTGCGCGGGCCTATGTGAACGCGGCAAAGGACTCTTGATGACCGACCGCCCCGCGACGCCGCTGCTCGATACCGTCTCCACGCCCGAGGAGCTGCGCCGGCTGGAGCGCGGGCAGCTTCGGCAGCTCGCCGACGAGCTGCGCCAAGAGACGATCTCGGCCGTGTCGACGACGGGCGGCCATCTCGGCGCCGGCCTCGGCGTCGTCGAGCTGACCGTGGCGCTCCATTATGTGTTCGAGACGCCGCAGGACACATTGATCTGGGACGTCGGCCATCAGGCCTACCCGCACAAGATCGTCACCGGCCGGCGCGACCGCATCCGCACGCTTCGCCAGGGCGGCGGCCTCTCCGGCTTCACCAGGCGCTCGGAAAGCGAATACGACCCGTTCGGTGCCGCCCACAGCTCGACCTCGATCTCGGCCGCTTTGGGTTTCGCGGTCTCGAACAAGCTGGCGGGCGCGCCCGGCAAGGCGATTGCGGTGATCGGCGACGGCGCTCTGTCGGCCGGCATGGCCTATGAGGCCATGAACAACGCCGAGGCGGCGGGCAACCGGCTGGTCGTGATCCTGAACGACAACGACATGTCGATCGCGCCGCCGGTGGGCGGGCTGTCGAACTATCTCGCGCGGCTGGTCTCCTCGGGCAAATATCTCACCGTCCGCCACGCCGCGCAGCGGGTGGCGCGCAAGCTTCCGCGCCGGCTCCACAACCTTGCGAGGAAGATCGAGGAGTTCGCGCGCGGCCTCGCCACCGGCGGCACCCTCTTCGAGGAGCTCGGCTTCTATTATGTCGGCCCCGTAGACGGCCATAATGTCGATGCGCTGGTCGAGGTGCTGGAGAACGTGCGCGACGCGGCCGACGGGCCGATGCTGGTCCATGTCGTCACCAAGAAGGGCAAGGGCTACGCACCGGCCGAGGCGGCGGCGGACAAATATCACGGCGTCCAGAGGTTCGACGTCGTCTCCGGCGTGCAGGCCAAGGCGGAGCCGGGGCCGCCTTCCTATACCGGCGTCTTCGCCAAGGCCCTGCTGGCGGAGGCGGAGCGGGACCCGAGGGTGGTCGCGATCACGGCGGCGATGCCGTCGGGCACCGGACTCGACAAGTTCGCCGATCAGTTTCCGGAGCGGATGTTCGACGTCGGGATCGCCGAGCAGCACGCGGTGACCTTCGCCGCCGGGCTCGCCGCCCAGGGGCACCGGCCGTTCGTCGCCATCTATTCGACCTTCCTTCAGCGCGCCTACGACCAGGTCGTCCACGACGTCTGCATCCAGAACCTGCCCGTCCGCTTCGCGATGGACCGCGCCGGCCTGGTCGGCGCGGACGGCGCGACCCATGCCGGAAGCTTCGACCTCGCTTACCTTTGCACCCTCCCCAACATGGTGGTGATGGCCGCGGCCGACGAGGCCGAGCTCGTCCACATGGTCCACACCATGGCGTTGCACGATGCGGGGCCGATCGCGGTCCGCTACCCGCGCGGGAACGGCATCGGCCTCGCCATGCCGGAGACGCCGGAGCGGCTTGAGATCGGGCAGGGCAGGGTCGTGCGCGACGGCAAGAAGGTTGCGATCCTGTCGCTCGGGACGCGCCTCGCCGAGGCGCTGAAGGCGGCGGACGTCCTCGAGGGCAAGGGGCTGTCGACGACGGTGGCGGACCTGCGCTTCGCCAAGCCGCTGGACGAGGCGCTCATCCGCCGCCTGCTCGCGACCCACGAGGTCTGCGTCACCGTCGAGGAGGCCGCGATCGGCGGCTTCGGCGCCCATGTGCTGACGCTGGCGAGCGACGCCGGCCTGATCGACGCCGGCCTCAGGCTCCGGACGATGCGCCTACCCGACGTCTTCCAGGATCAGGACAAGCCCGAGAAGCAATATGTCGACGCCGGCCTCGATGCGGACGCGATCGTCGGCACGGTCCTGAAGGCGCTGCGCATCAACAGCGTTGGCGTCGAGGCTGTCGAGGGGGCGCGGGCCTGAGAACGGCGCGCTACGCGGGCCCGCTCCGGCCGGACATGCAAAAGCCGCCGGAGAGCCGGCGGCTTGCAGGGACAGCGGCAGTGGGCGCGCTGTCAGGCCAGGACGGTCGCGACGACCAGCACCTGGCTGAGGAAGGCGACGATCGTCGCCGCCGTGGTTTCGAAAATACGCATGTCATTCACCTTGGTTGCGGAGCACTGTGCCCCGCGCTCGATATGGCCGGCGGCCACGATAACTCAATTGCAAAGGTAGACAATCGCAGATGCATGAACTGCACTCGTGACGAGCGCCGCATCCGCCGCCGGATCTTCTCGGTCCACCTCATCGGGCCGGAGGACCACCCGCCGACGCGGCTGACCGGCAAGGGCTCGGCGGGCCAGGCGGCGATCGGCATGGGCTTCCGGAACGGCCCGGGCGGCAATGGCGGCTGAGCCCGAACTCGAGGAGCTCTCGCCGGACGGGCGGGTGCTGGTGCGGTGGAGCTTCGACCATGGGCTCGGCAACGTCGAATACCGTCTTCCAGCTCTCCACGACGCGGCGACCGGGGCGTTGCTGTTCGATCTCGGCGACCGATATGACGGAT
>DASWMB010000059.1:0-3694 GCA_036399955.1 Allosphingosinicella sp.
CCACCGTTCGAGTTCGTCGACGTCGGCGAAGACGGTCGTACGGGCGCCGCCGGGCACGCGCCGGACCGGCAGGCCGCGCGACTGCTCCCACCGCTTCACGGTGCGCTCGTTGGTGCCGAAGAAGGCGGCGATCTCCTTCCAGCTCCTCAGCCGCTGATCGCGCCGCGGATCGCCTCCCTCCCTGAGCCCCATGTCCCGAAATGCCCCGATCCGCCTCGGATTGCCGTGAACGCCACCCGGCAGGAGGTCATGGCATCCTAACATGATTTTCCCCGCGCGCGAACCGCGCCCGCGCGGCTCGGCCGACGCGGTGGTGACCGCCAGCGGCGATTCGGCGGGCGTCTACATCGACGAGGACGAGTTCTTCGCAGGCTCGGGCACCGGCACCAGCAACGCCTACCTCACCTCCGGCCGCTTCTAGCGGCGAGCGGCGCGCCGCGGCACGAAGGCTTCGCGGGGCGTCCCGTCGATGTGCGACAGCCTTTCCGTCGGCAGCTTGAGGATCAGGCCGCTATGCGGGAGGCGGTGGTCGTAGATCGCGCCGAGAAGCCCCGCCATGCGTCCGCCGACGATCTCCGCCCCGATCGCGTCGAAGCCGAGCGCCAGCCCCTCCCCCATGCTGCCCGTCCAGCGGCCGACCTCGACGGTCACCGGGCCGCGATGGAATCTGCCGGAGCGCGGCAGGACCTCCTCCACCCACTGGCGCGCGATCCCCGTCCGGCGCTGCTCTGCGGGCAGGTTGTGGCGCTGATAGGGGCGCGCCCGGTCGACGAACCAGCCGAGCACGGCGCGCGCGACGATCGTATTGCCGCCGCTCGGCGTGTCGGTGAGATCGATCGCGACGCGCTCGCCGCGGCGCGCGCCGGCCATGGCCGCATCGAAGGCCGCGACTGCCCTGTCGTCGCCGAGCGAATCGTTGAAGCGGATGCGAAGGCCGCCGCCGCGCCGCTCGACGCTGACCGGCGGGCGGTCGCCGCGCGGCACGGCGTAGAGGCTGGGAAGCTCGAGCGGGATCGGCCGGCCGCCGCGACTCAAGGTCAGGCGCCGCGGCGCGTTGCGCCGTCCCGCTGCCAGGACCCGCGCGGCGAAAGCGGCGCGGAAGCCCTCGTCCGGCAGGCCCAGATCGCGCCAGAAAGCCGCGACCGCCGCGCCGATCGGCTCGCTCCCCACGGAGAAGAGGACGTCCCCGGGACGGGCCCCGGCGCTCTCGGCGGGCGAACCGGCGCGCACCGCCTCGACGACGAAGGCGCCGTCGCCGCGCCGCTCGATCCACAGGTCGGCGAAGCTCGGCACCACCGCCCAGCTGTCGGCGAACGAAGCGCCGGTGATCGCATGGTGATCGGCGAGCGCCAGCAGGGCGCGCTCGGCGTAGCGGAGCAGCGAGCGCCGGTCGCCGACCCGCGCCGCCTCGGCCGCGAGCAAGGCCGACGAGGGCACGGCCCCGCCGGGAAAGCGCTCGGGGTACGCGTAATTCTCCAAGATCAGGCGATCGATCGAGAGCGCGTCGGCGCGAAAGTCGGCCGCCGACGGCTGCTGCGCACTGAGGGGCGCCGCGAGTAGAAGCAGGCAAAGCAGAAGAAGGCGCATGCAGGTCCCTCCCGCGGAGGAATGGCGGAGACGCCCTACTCAGTCGTCTCGCCGTCCCAATGGTCGTTGTCGTGGTCGGCTTCGGCCTGTTCCTTGTCCTTGTGGACGACCTTGTCCTTGTGCTCGGGCGGGCCGTAGATCGTGTAGAGGCGGAGCGGCTCGGAGCCGGTGTTGATCACGTTGTGGCGCGCGCCGGCGGGCACGATCACGGCGAAATCGTCCTCGACCCGGTTGGCGAGGCCGTCGATCCTGATCTCGCCCTCGCCCTGCTCGATCCGGAAGAACTGGTCGCGGTCCTCGTGCACCTCCTCGCCGATGTCGCAGCCCGGCGGCAGGGTCATCAGCACCAGCTGCAGGTTCTTGCCCGTATAGAGGACTCGGCGGAAGTCCTCGTTGGCGATCGTCGCCTTCTCGATATCGTCGACATAGCCCTTCATCGTGCGAATCGTCCCATGCTGGTGGAGTGTCCGACGAACGGCGCGGCGGGGCGTTCGTTCCGGCCTCAGCCGCGCTCCGCGGGCGCCGGAAAGGTCGAATTCGCCGCTGCCGCCAGCCCCTCCTGGAGGAGCGCGAACAGCCGCGCGCCGAGCCGGCCGCCCTCCCCGGCCCGCTCGTCCGGAAAGCCGCCGTCGCTCCACGCGCCCGCGCCGCCGAACGCCCAGGCCGTCCGGCACGCCTCGAACAGGCGCTCCGCCTCCGGCGCGAGCAGGGCCACGGGCGCGAGCGCGTCCAGCGGCGCCACGCGCTTCTCGCCGTCGAGCACCGCCGCCGCATCACGGAAGGACTCCTCGAAGCGCGGGGCGCATTCCGCCGCACAGTCGGCGATCTCGGCCAGGGTCCGCCGCAACGCGCCGGCGATCGCCGCGATCGGCCGCTCGGCCACCGGGCTTTCCGGCGGATCGACCCGCCAATAGGTCACCGCCCACGGATCCTCGGCGCTGCCGCGCCCCTCCATCCGCCAGTCGGCGCGCCACCAGCGGCTGGCGCCCCGCGCCAGCACCGTCTCGATCAGCCACAGCGAGCCGCCGCCGATCAGCCCCGTCGCGATCGACTCCTCCGCCGCATCCGTGGACACGATCCGAGCCTTGACGCCCGAGGCTCCGGCTCCCGCGAGCCGGCCGAGCCAGTGGTCCGGGTCCCGGGCCGCGATCTCCGGCGTGCCGCCGCGGGCGACGGCGAAGCGAACGCTGCGGCAGAAGCGGAAGGCGTCGGCGTCGCGCCAGTCCGGCCCCGGCTCGCGGCCGCGCAGCGCGGCATTGGCCCGCATCGCGAGCGCCAGCACCTGACCGATCGTGGCCGCGACCATCCGCTTTCGCTCCCCTCCCGCCCGCTCAGTCCCTGAGCGGATCGTGTCCCCAGTTCATCAGCGACCAGCGCCAGCGCGAGGTGACGATATTGGCCGGCTCCTGCGCGCGGTGCCGCTTCACGAAGCCGGCGACGCACCGCATGTGCCGGTAATCCGCGTCGCCGGGCTCGGGTTCCGCAAGCCTCAGGATCCGCGCCGTCTCGCGCCCCGCCTGCCGCCCGACCGACTCGGTCTCGCCCGCGCGCACAAAGCCGACGCGCCGGCTCTCCTCGCCCTCCAGCCACGCCTCGATCTCCTCGGCCGACATGTTGACGGCGGCGTCGAAGGAGGCGCGGATGCGGGCGCGCAGCGCATCGTCCATGCGCTCCTCCCTCATCCGCCGCTGGCGCGGCGCAGGAAGTGGGCGGCGGAAAGGCCGCGCAGCAGCGCCAGCCGGTAGCGGCTCTCCGTGGTGCCGAGATTCCATCCGCCCTCGGGCCATTCGGCCATGAGCCGTTCGAGCATGTCGGTGTCGACGATCCCCGCCGCGGCGGGCGTCGCCGCCGCTCGGGCGACCTCGCGCGCCACCTCGTCCCGCGCGGCGGCGAAGCCTTCATGCCAGTCGACCGCCTGGCGCCCCTTGCGCTGCTCCTCGGCGATCACCGCCGGCGCCCGGTCGGCGAGCACCCGCCGGCCGATCGAGCGCATCTGGCCGCCGCGCAGGAACTCCTCGGGCGGGATCGCAAGGCAGAGCTCGACCAGGCGGCGGTCGCCGGTCGGGTCGCGGACCTCCACGCCCCAGCCGCCGAGCATGCCCTTGTT
>DASWMB010000060.1:0-7317 GCA_036399955.1 Allosphingosinicella sp.
AGCCGAGAGGATCCGCGCTCCCGCCGCGCTGCCGCCGACCTCGGCGACCGCGAGCCAGTCGGCCCGGGCGAGCGGCGATGCCGGATCGAGCCGGAAGCCGCGCCCGCCGACGGAAATCCAGTTCTCGCCGGACGCGTCGCGGCGCTTCGACAGGCGGTCCGGATAGGCCAGTGCTACGCACGCACCCACTTCGGTCGTGCCGAGCGTAGTCGAGGCGCGCTGGTCAGAGGCCGAGCTTGCGCCCCTCGACGTCGCTCGGGACGAACGAATCAGCCGAACCCATCTCGTGGCAAGGCCGCGCGCTGCCTCCGCTCGCTTGCCGCGCTCGCTCCGCCAGCGCCGCAGCCTCAGCTCGAGGTCAGCATCGTTCCCGCCGAGGCCGCGCTCCGAGAGCAACACCGCCACCTCGGCCGCCGTTTCGCCCCAGCCGCGCTCCGCCGCCGCGATCAGCATGTGGGCGAGGCGCGGCGGCAGCGGCAAGGCGGCGATCGCCTTGCCGTGCGCGGTCGGCCTCCCGTCCTCGCCGAGGGCGCCGAGCGCGAGCAGGCGCCTGCGCGCCTCGTCCATGGCAGCGGCGGGAGGCGGATCGAGCCAGCGCAGCTCTCGCGGGTCCGCGACGCCCCAGAGCGCGCAGTCGAGCAGCAGCGCGGAAAGATCGGCTTCGAGGATCTCGGGCGGATCGAAGCGCGGCAGGCTCGCCGTCGCCGCTTCCTCCCACAGGCGGTAGACGGTGCCCGGCCCCTGCCGGCCGGCGCGGCCGGCGCGCTGCGCCGCCGACGCCTGGCTCGCCCGCTCGGTGACGAGCCGGGTGATACCCGCAGAGCGATCGTAGCGGGGTCGCCTGGCAAGCCCCGAGTCCACGACGATCCGGACGCCGTCGAGCGTCAGGCTGGTTTCGGCTATCGACGTGGCGAGGACGAGCTTGCGGCGCCCGGGCGGCGGCGCCGTGATCGCCGCGCGCTGCGTCCCCGGCTCCAGGCTGCCGTGGAGGCGGTGGAGGTCGACGTCTGCCGCGAGCACCGGCTCCAACCGTTCGGCGGTCCGTTCGATCTCGGCAACGCCGGGCAGGAAGGCGAGCAGGCTTCCCTCGGCCTCGGTGAGCGCCCGGCGCACCGCGCCGGCCATCTCGTCCTCGATCCTTCTCTCTGCCGAGCGGCCGAGATGGACGATCTCGACCGGGTGCGCGCGGCCTTCGCTCGCGATCACCGGCGCTTCGCCCATCAACGCCGCGAACCGCGCCCCGTCGAGCGTCGCGGACATGGCGACGATCCTGAGGTCCGGCCGCAGCGCCGCCTGCGCGTCGAGCGCGAGCGCCAGGCCGAAATCGCTGTCGAGGCTGCGCTCATGGACCTCGTCGAACAGCACAGCGGAGGCGCCGGCGAGCTCCGGATCGGCCTGGATCCGGCTGAGGAAGATGCCCTCCGTCAGCACCAGTATCCGCGTCCTTGCGGACCGCTTCGTGTCGAGCCGCGTCGCATAGCCGATCGTCTCGCCCACCCGCTCGCCGGCCAGCTCCGCCATCCGCTCCGCCGCCGCGCGGGCCGCGAGCCGTCGCGGCGAGAGGAGCAGGATCTCGCCGGTGCACCAGCCCTCGCCAAGCAGGGCCGGCGCCACTGCCGTCGTCTTGCCCGCCCCCGGCGGCGCGACGAGCACGGCGCTCGAGGCCGCGCGCAGCACCCCGAGCAGGTCCGGCAGGACGGCGTGGATGGGGAGTGCCTCCCCCCTCCCGCTTGCGGGAGGGGCTGGGGGAGGGGATGTCGCGTCAGGCTCGGCCACGCCGGTGCTGTGCCACCTGACACGCCCTCCCCTCAATCCCCTCCCGCGAGCGGGAGGGGAGGCTCAATAAGCCCGCGCGATCGCGAACTCGACGGCTTCGACGAGCGCGGACTTGGCGCGGCCGCCGGGGAAGGGGCCGAGCGCGTCGATCGCGCGCTGGCCGTAGGTGCGGGCGCGGGCGAGCGTGTCGTCCAGCGCACCCGTCGCGCGCAGCAGGCCGGTGGTGCGGGCGAGGTCCTCGTCGCTGCTGCGTGCGCCTTCGATCGCCTCCCGGAGAAAGCGGCGGTCCGCCTCGTCGGCGCGCGCGAAAGCCAGGATGACGGGGAGCGTCACCTTGCCGTCGCGGAAGTCGTCGCCGACGCCCTTGCCCATCGTCGCCGCGTCCGAGGCATAGTCGATCGCGTCGTCGACGAGCTGGAAGGCAATGCCGAGATTGCGGCCGTAGCAGTCGAGCGCCGTCTCGGCCGCTTCCTCGCGCTCGGCGACGACGGCGGCGATCCGGCACGCCGCGGCGAACAAAGCCGCCGTCTTGGCGCTGATGATGCCGAGATAATGGTCTTCGCCGGTCTCGATGCGGCGCTGCGCGGTGAGCTGGTCGACCTCGCCCTCCGCGATGACCGAGGAAGCGCGCGAGAGAATCTTCAGCACCTTGAGACTGCCGTCCTCGACCATCAGCTCGAAGCTGCGCGAGAAGAGGAAATCGCCGACCAGCACCGAAGCAGGATTGCCCCAGATGATGTTCGCCGTGCGCCGGCCGCGGCGCAGACCGGAACCGTCCACCACGTCGTCATGGAGCAGCGTCGCGGTGTGGATGAACTCGACGGCGGCGGCCAGCTTGTGGTGGCGCGCCCCCGGATAGTCGAGCAGCCGCGCGCAGGCGAGGGTCAGCATCGGCCGCATGCGCTTGCCGCCGCCGGCGATCAAATGCCCCGCAAGCTCGGGGATCAGGGTCACCTCGCTCTGCATGCGCTCGAGGATGACGGCGTTGACGTGGTTGAGATCGCCCGCGACGAGCTGCATCATCGGATCAAGCGACGGCTCGCGGGCGGGGCCGATCTGGTGGACGCTGGCGCTCATCGGTGGCGGCGATGTGCGCGTTGGGGTGCCAAAAGGCAAGGGCGGCCCGGCGTCCGGGCAATGGCGGAGTCCCGATCAAGCGTCCTGGATGTGAGCTTTCCCACATACGAACGTGCGAAAAGCCGGCAAGTCTTCGGACCAGCTACCACAGGGGGTCGTCATGAAGAGAGTGGGTCTGGGAATTCTCGTAGCCGCAAGTTTGTCTGCATGTACGTCGGTGGAGCGCTTTCGGCCCGATCTGGCCGCGCGTGTGCTTCCGAGCCGGCTCGACGAGATCGCTTATGTCAACGCGCTTCGGCAGGCGTTCGACTTCCACGAACCGAACGGCGGAGCCTGTTACAACGGGGCTGAGCTCCGTCATTTCCGCCCGAGGCTGGAACAGGGCAGGCCGGACCATCTCAGGCAGCAGGAGCTCGCGGGCGCCTATTGCGTGTCCTATCGGCGACTCGCTCCGGCCGAGAGGACGGAGGCCGTCACCCGCTACCTGGAAGCCGGCTTCGGCCTGACCGACCTCTACTGTCAGCGATTTTTCACGATCGCCGCGGAGGCCGCGCAGCAGCGGCATTTTCAGCGGAACTCATTTTCCGCCCTTGATGCGCTTGTTGGCGCCGTTCTGGGTTTCGCCAACGCGGGACAGACCGCCAGCAGTATCGTCAACGCCGGATTCGAGGGGATCGACTCGACTTACCAGAACATCGACAATGCTTTCCTCGTGGCGCCGGATCTCGCCAACGTACGCGATCTGGTCCACGCCGCTCAGGAGGACTTTCGCACCCGCGCCTACGCGTCTCTCCCCAACAGCTACGAGAGCGCGCGGGCGGTGATCGAGCGGTACGCCGGACACTGCAGCTTTACCGGCATGCGCCAGCTCGTGAACGATTCCGTTACCACTGCCACGCGCGAGTTGACGCCTCCCGAGCCGGCCGCTCCGAATCCGCAACCGGGCGGGGCGCCCGGCGCACCGCCCGCGAATGCCAAGCCGCAGGCGCCCACCTCGCCGCCGAACGATGCCGCCGTTCCTGTTCCGGTGTCGCCGGACACGAACTGACGACGCAGCCAAGGTCGCTCAGCCGGCCGGCGCGGCGGCGAGCGGGAGCTTCAGGCGGGCGAGGAGGCCGCCGAGGTCCTCGCTCTCCTCGAGGCTGATCGAGCCGCCGTAGATCTCGGCCACGTCGCGGACGATGGCGAGGCCGAGGCCGGTGCCCGGCTTGCCGCTGTCCAGCCGGGCGCCGCGGTCGAAGATCGACACGCGCTGCGCCTCCGGAATGCCGCGCCCGTCGTCCTCGATCTCGATCTCGACGCATTCCGGCGTGTTGCGGACGGTGACGAAGACCCGTCCGCCGCCATATTTGGCGGCATTCTCGATGAGGTTGCCGACCATTTCGTCGAGGTCCTGCCGCTCGACCCGTACCGCCGCGTCCTTGTCTCCGCTGAGGTCGACGGTGACATTCTCGTAGAGGCGGCAGACCGCCCGCTCGACCGCCTCCAGCGAGGGCCAGACGTCGGCGCGGGCCAGCGCCGAGGAACGGCGGCCGATGGCGCGGGCGCGGGCGAGATGGTGGTCGACCTGGCGGCGCATCGTCGTCGCTTCGCGGCAGACGGTCTCGGCCAGGTCGGGCGCATGGGCGGTGGCGGCGTTGGTGACGACCGTGAGCGGCGTCTTCAGCGCATGGGCGAGGTTGCCGGCGTGGCGGCGGGCCTCCTCCGCCTGCTTCTCGTTATGGGCGAGGAGCGCGTTGAGCTCGTCGATCAGCGGCTGGATCTCCAGCGGGAAGCGATCCTCGATGCGGGATTTGACGCCGGAGCGGATCGAGGCGATCGCCTTGCGCACCCGCCTGAGCGGCCACAGGCCGTAGAGCGCCTGGAGACCGGCCAGGATGATGAGGCCGATGGCGAGGATCGCAAAGGAGCGCAGCATCGTCCGCCTGAGGACGCTGATCTGATCGTCGATCGGCTGGCTCGTCGATGCGACCTGGAAGCGCCAGCGCCGCGGCGAGCCGGGGAGGCGGGCGTCGCGCTCGACCACGCGCATCTCCTCGCCGGCGAATTCGGCGCTGTCATAGGTGTGGACCTCGAAGTCGCGATGCTCGCCCCGCACGTCGAGCCGCCGGTCCCAGAGCGAGCGCGACGGGAAGGCGAAGGCGGGCGGCGCATCCGCCGGATCGAAGCCTTCGGCGGTGATCTGGAAATACAGGCCGGAATAGGGCTCGAGGAAGCGCTGGTCGGCCGGCGGCCGGTTCAGCAGCACCTCGCCCTCGGGGCCGATCTCCGACGAGGCGATGAGCGAGGTCAGCACATATTCGAGCTGGTCGTCGAAATTGCTGGTGATCGCCGAAGTGAGGACGCGGTCGAGGGTGAAGCCGCCGACGCCGAGCAGAAGGACGATCCACATCGCGGCGATGCCGATGATGCGGCGGGTGAGCGAGCCGGTGGAGGACGGCCGCGCCTTGTCCCGTCCCTTGCGCACCGCCCGCATCAGCCGCAGCCTCGGCAGCCTCATCCCGTCACCTGGTCAAGCATCGGGATGGACATCTGCGTTACGCATCCGAAACCTGTGCTGAACGCCCGGCCCGCATCGGGGCCGGCGGCCGTCACCCCCGCGGCTCTTCGAGCGAATAGCCGAGGCCGCGAATGGTCGTGATCACGTCCTGGCCGAGCTTCTTGCGGATACGGGTCACGAACACTTCGATCGTGTTCGAATCGCGGTCGAAATCCTGGTCGTAGATATGCTCTATGAGCTCCGTCCGCGAGACGACCTTGCCCTTGTGGTGCATGAGATAGGAGAGGAGCTTGTACTCCTGCGCGGTGAGCTTCACCGGCTCGCCGTTCAGCGTCACCTTGCCCGAGCGGGTGTCGAGCCGGACCGTGCCGGCGGTGAGCTCCGAGGACGCGTTGCCCGAGGCGCGGCGGATCAGCGCGCGGAGGCGGGCGATCAGCTCCTCGGTCTGGAACGGCTTGGCGAGATAATCGTCGGCGCCCGCGTCGAGGCCGGCGACCTTGTCCGACCAGCTGTCGCGCGCGGTGAGAACGAGGACCGGCACCGCGATGCCTTCCTTGCGCCAGCGGTCGAGCACGGTGAGGCCGTCGATCTCCGGCAGGCCGAGGTCGAGGACGATCGCGTCATAGGCTTCGGTGGAGCCGAGATAATGGCCGTCCTCGCCGTCGGTGGCGAGATCGACGGCATAGCCCGCCCCTTCGAGCGTCGCCCGCAGCTGCCGGCCGAGATTCGGTTCGTCCTCGACGATCAGAACCCGCATGTCGTCTTTCCCTCCGCTCAGTCCGGCTCGTTCAGCCGAAAACCAGCGCGCCGCGCGTTTGTTTCACGGCGCCAACAATGCGGGGACTAGCAGGAGGCGGCGCTCAAGGCGAGCGGGTGCCGTTCAGCGCGACATGCCGAGCGCCCGGCCGTTGCGCGCATCGACATGGAGGCGAACGACATTGCCGCCGGCGAGCATAAAGGTCAGGCGGTAGACCGACGCGGATTCGTCGAGGTCGGCGCCGATGAACTCGGCGTTGCGCAGGCGCACCCGCGCGAGGATGACGTTGAGCGGCAGGATGTCGCCCTGCTGGCGCGCGCGGTAGACCTCGTCCTGCTCGCGGTGGTGCGGCCCGCGCCCGCGGCCCTGCGTATCGCCCGGCGTAGCGGAGGCGAGCGCAGCCATGACGGCAAAGAAGGCAAGGAGACGCATATTACAACACTCTGCGGGTTTTACGCTTGGATCGGGAATGGCATAGCCCCTCCCCATTGAATAGGTCATGAATGCGCCGCCGCTCGTCGGGCGGCTGGCGGGAGGGATCGCGATGCGGTTGTGGAAGCTCGGTGCGGTAGCGGCGGCGGCGCTGGCGGCGGGGCTGGGCGCGCTCCCGGCGGCGGTGGCGCAGGAGGGCGGCCGGCGCATGGAACGCGTGCCGGACCGGCAGCCGGGGGAGGGGGCGGGGCCGTTCCGCCGCCTCGTCATCCGCGGCGCCACCCTGATCGACGGCAGCGGTGCGCCGCCGCGCGGACCGGTCGACATCGTCGTCGCCGGCAACCGGGTCGAGAGCGTCCGCGGCGCCGGCACGCCCGGCCTGCCGCTCCGCGAGCAGCGCGAGCCGCGCGACGCCGACCATGAGATCGATGCGACGGGCATGTACGTCCTGCCCGGCTTCATCGACGTCCACGGCCATAACGGCGATCCGGACAAGGCGCCGAACGCCACCTACGGCTACCGCCTCTGGCTCGCCCACGGCGTCACGACGGTGCGCGGCGTCTCCCTCTATTTCGGGGACGAGCCGATGTCGCGCAGCGACCGCCAGCGGAGCGCCGCCAACACGATCGTCGCGCCGCGGCTCTACGACTATGTCTCGGTCGGCGACTGGCCGAACGGCGACGTCTCGACGCCGGAGCAGGGACGCGCCTTCGTCCGCTGGGCGGCGCAGCGCGGCTTCCACGGCATCAAGCTGTTCAACTCGGAGACCGCCGCG
>DASWMB010000061.1:0-11671 GCA_036399955.1 Allosphingosinicella sp.
GCCGGCAAGGAGATGGAGGTCGGCCGCTTCTACCAGCGCCGCGGCCAGTGGCTCGCCGCCTCCACCCGCTTCCGCACCGTGATCGACGAATACCAGCAGACCAGCCACGTGCCCGAGGCGCTGATGCGGCTGACCGAGAGCTATCTCGCGCTCGGCATTCCCGAGGAGGCGCGGCGCTCCGCCGCCGTGCTCGGCGCCAATTTCTCCGAGACCCGCTGGTACCAGCGGGCCTTCGAGCTGGTCCAGAACTACCAGCCGCGCCCGGCCCGGGCGACGCCGCAGCAGCAGCCGTCGGCGACTCCGGCCGCGGCCGAGCAGCCGCCGGCCCAGCAGCCGGCGGAGGAGCCGGCGCAGCAGCCGGAGACGCCGCCGCCGCCGCAGCGCTGAGGTTTCCATCCTCGCGGCGCATCGCCTAAGAGCATGCGGATGCAGGCGAGGCGCGATTCTGAATGCTGACCGGGCTCTCGATCCGCGACCTGGTCATCATCGAGACGCTGGACCTCGATTTCGGCGCTGGCCTCGGCGTGCTCACCGGCGAGACGGGGGCGGGAAAGTCGATCCTCCTCGACGCGCTCGGCCTCGCGCTCGGCGCGCGGGCGGAGACCTCGCTGGTGCGGGCGGGCCAGCCGCAGGCTGTGGTGACGGTGAGCTTCGAGGTTCCGGACGACCATCCCGCCCACGCCCTCCTTGCCGAATCGGGGCTCGATGCCGAGCCCGGCGAGCCGCTCGTCGTCCGGCGGCTGGTCCGCGCCGACGGCGGCAGCCGGGCTGCGGTGAACGACCAGCCGGTCTCGGCGGGGCTGCTGCGCGAGCTTGGCGCGCTGCTCGTCGAGATCCACGGCCAGCATGACGAACGCAGCCTTTTGAACCCGCGCGGACATCGCGCCCTGCTCGACGCCTACGGCCGGATCGACACCGGGCAAGCCGACGCCGCCTGGGCCGAGGTGCGGGCGGCCGAGGCGGCGGTGGCCGAGGCGAAGGGGGCTGCCGAGGAGGCCGAGCGGGACCGGGAGTGGCTCGCCCACAGCGTCGAGCAGCTCAGGCAGCTCAAGCCCGAGCCGGGGGAGGAGGAGAGCCTCGCTTCGGCGCGCGCGGCGATGCAGGCGGGGGCTCGGCTCGGCGGCGAGCTGGAGGCGCTCGACCAGCTCCTCCAGGGCAGCGAGGGCGGGCTTGCGGCTCTGCGCCAGGCCGCGCGGCGGCTCGACCGGATCGCGAGCGAGCATCCGCTGCTGGCCGAGGCGCTGGCGGCGCTCGACCGGGCGCTGGTCGAGGCGGGCGAGGCCGAGGACCGGCTGGAGCGGGCGGCCGAGGCGTTGGACTGCGACGCCGCCCGGCTCGAGGAGACGGAGACGCGGCTGTTCGAGATCAGGGCGATGGCGCGCAAGCATCGGGTGGAGGCCGACGCCCTCGCCGGCCATGCCGCCGAGCTCGAGGCGCGGCTCGAGGCGCTGGATGCCGGCGGCGAGCGGATCGCGGCGCTCGAGCGGCGGCTCGCCTCGGCGCGGCGGTCCTATGACCAGGCGGCGGCGGCGCTCTCCGCGGCGCGGCGGGCGGCGGCGGCGCGGCTCGATGTGGCGGTTGCGGCCGAGCTGGCGCCGCTCAAGCTCGACGCCGCCCGCTTCCGCACCGCGATCGGCGAGGCGGAGCCGTCCGCGGCGGGGCGCGACCGGGTGGAGTTCGAGGTCTCGACCAATCCCGGCGCGCCGTTCGGGCCTTTGGTCCGGATCGCGAGCGGCGGCGAGCTGTCGCGCTTCGTCCTCGCCTTGAAGGTCGCGCTCGCCGAGGAGGGCGGCGCGACGACGCTCATCTTCGACGAGATCGACCGCGGCGTCGGCGGCGCGGTCGCGAGCGCGATCGGCGAGCGGCTGCACCGGCTCGCCGCGCGGAGCCAGGTGCTGGTCGTGACTCACAGCCCCCAAGTCGCCGCGCGCGGGCGGCGGCACCTGCTGATTGAGAAGAGCCATGAGGGGCTGGTGACGAGGACGAGCGTGCATGCGCTCGACGATGCGCGGCGGCGCGAGGAGATCGCGCGGATGCTGTCGGGCGCGCAGGTGACGGACGAGGCGAGGGCGCAGGCGGTGCGGCTGCTGGAGGCGGCATAGGCGACGAAGGGAAGAAGAAGACCCTCATCCCAGCCTTCTCCCGCAAGCGGGAGAAGGAGTTCCGCCGCGCCGGGCGCACGCGCCCCGAAAGCCCTCTCCCGCTTGCGGGAGAGGGTTGGGTGAGGGTCTTCTTCTTGTTATCGCGCGGGCATGGGTGTCGTCCGCCGTACCATCAGCAGGCATGCCGCGCCGCTCAGGCAGAACTGCACGCGGGCGGAGCAGGCGCTGTGGTTCGAGCTTCGTGCGCGGCGGCTTGGCGGGCATAAGTTTCGGCGGCAGTGGTCGCTCGGCGCGTACATCGTCGATTTCTGCTGCGTGGAGCGGGGGCTGGTCGTCGAGGTGGACGGGGGGCAGCATGATGAGGCGCGGGATGCGGAGCGAACTCGGGCGCTGAAGGAGATGGGATTTCGGGTCATCCGGTTCTGGAACAACGATATGCTGGGGAATCCCGAGGGTGTGCTGGAGGTCATTCTCGAAACTCTGGGCGGGCCTCTGCCGTCCGAAGACCCGTGCCCTAGCCCTCTCCCGCAAGCGGGAGAGGGAATGTGACCGAGGCGGACGCAAGCGCCGAGCTGGAGCGGCTCGCCGGCGAGATCGCGCATCACAATCGCCTCTATCACTCCGAGGACGCGCCGGAGATTTCGGACGCGGATTACGACGCGCTGGTGCGCAGGAATGCCGAGCTCGAGGCGCAGTTTCCGCATCTGGTGCGCGACGACAGCCCGTCCAAACTGGTCGGGGCGGCGCCGGCGGCGCATCTTTCGAAGGTGCAGCATGCGCTGCCGATGCTCAGTTTGGAGAACGCCTTTGCGCGTGAGGACGTCGAGGAGTTCGTCGGGCGGGTACGGCGGTTCCTCAGCCTTTCGGGCGAAGAGGAGGTGGCGCTCACCGCCGAGCCGAAGATCGACGGCCTGTCCTGCTCGCTCAGATACGAGAAGGGCATCCTCGTTCTTGCCGCCACGCGCGGCGACGGGACGACCGGCGAGGTCGTCACCGACAATGTGCGGACGATCCGGGATATTCCGGAGCGGCTGAAGGGCGCGGCGCCGGCAGTGTTCGAGGTGCGCGGCGAGGTCTACATGTCGAAGGAGGACTTCGCGGTGCTCAACGCCCAGCAGGCGGAGAGCGGGGGGAAGATCTTCGCCAATCCCCGCAACGCGGCCGCCGGGTCGCTCAGGCAGAAGGACGCGGGCGTTACGAAGGCGCGGCCGCTGCGCTTCTACGCCCATGGCTGGGGCGAGGTCTCCGAGCTGCCGGCCGAGACGCAGCTCGGCGTGATGCGTGCGATCGAGGCCTCGGGCCTGCCGATCGCGGGGGATCTCGAGCGCTTCGTCGATGTGGAGGCGCTGCTCGGGCATTACGCCAAGATCGAGGCGGCGCGGGCGGACCTGCCGTTCGACATCGACGGCGTCGTCTACAAGGTCGACCGGCTCGACTGGCAGCGGCGGCTCGGCCAGGTGGCGCGCGCGCCGCGCTGGGCGCTGGCGCACAAGTTCCCGGCGGAGCAGGCGGAGACGGTGCTGCGGGCCATCGATATCCAGGTCGGCCGGACGGGCGCGCTGACGCCGGTGGCGCGGCTCGATCCGGTGACGGTCGGCGGCGTCGTCGTGACCAACGCGACCCTGCACAACGAGGACGAGATCGCGCGGCTCGGGGTCCGGCCGGGGGACAGGGTGGTGGTCCAAAGGGCCGGCGACGTCATTCCGCAGATCGTCGCCAACCTCAGCAAGGAGGAGGCGCGCGAGGCCTATCGCTTCCCGAGCGAGTGCCCGCGCTGCGGCAGCCATGCCGAGCGCGAGGACGACGAGGTGGTGCGGCGCTGCACCGGCGGGCTGATCTGCCCGGCCCAGCGGGTCGAGCGGCTGAGGCACTTCGTCTCGCGCGCCGCGCTCGACATCGGCGGCCTCGGCGAGAAGACGATCCATGCCTTTTTCGAGGACGGCCTCGTGCAGTCGCCCGCCGATATCTTCCGGCTGCACGGCAAGATCGAGCTGCTGGCGAAGCGCGAGGGCTGGGGCGGCACCTCGATCAGGAACCTGCTCGACGCGATCGAGGCGAAGCGGCGGCCGCCGCTCGACCGGCTACTCTACGCGCTCGGCATCCGCCATGTCGGCCAGGTGACGGCGCGCGATCTCGCCAGGGGGTTCGGGACGATGGAAAAGCTGCGCGACACGGCGGTGCGGGCGGGGAGCGACGAGGCGGCGCTGCAGGAGCTGGTCTGCATCGAGGGGATCGGACCGGTGGTGGCGCAGGCCGTCGCCGACTTCTTCGCCGAGCCGCACAATGTCGAGGTCGTCGAGGAAGTGCTCAGCGAGGTGTCGCCGCCGCCGTTCGTGGTCGAGACGAAGGACTCGGCGGTTTCAGGGAAGACGCTCGTCTTCACCGGCAGCCTGGAGGCGGTTTCGCGCGACGAAGCGAAGGCACAGGCGGAGCGGCTCGGGGCGAAGGTGGCGGGGTCGGTTTCGGCGAAGACCGATCTGCTCGTCGCGGGGCCGGGGGCGGGATCGAAGCTCAAGAAGGCGGCAGAGCTGGGGATCGAGACGATCGACGAGGCGGCGTGGCTGAAGATCGTCGAGGAGGCGGGGGCGTAGCGTCCAGGGGACCGATAACAGAAGAAGACCCTCACCCAACCCTCTCCCGCAAGCGGGAGAGGGCTATCACCGCGCGCTTCACGGGCGCCCGCGCGGCTCCTTCTCCCGCTTGCGGGAGAAGGCTGGGCTGAGGGTCTTCTTCTACTTCTTCCCTCAGCGCTACGCCCGCGCCGCGCCCTTCCGCATCACCAGCGTCGGCCAGTCGCCTCTTTCGATCGTAAAGGCGATTTCTAGGCCGCGGCTCCGGTAGGCGGCGGCGACGGCTTCGGCCTTGCGGGCGAGGAGGCCGGCGAGAATCAGATGTGCGCCGGGGGCGAGCACCGCCGAGATCGCCGGCGCAAGCTCGATGAGGGGCTCGGCGAGGATGTTGGCGGTGACCAGATCGTATGGCGCGCGGGACTGGAGGCGCTCGTGGTCGACGCCCGGGGCGACGATGAGCTCGACCTCGCCGGGGCCGCTGCCGAGCGGGACCCGGTTCACTTCGGCATTGGTCGCGGCGACCTCGATCGCGACCGGATCGACGTCGGCGGCGGCGGCGCGCGCGTCCGGCCACAGCCTCAAGGCAGCGAAGGCAAGGAGGCCGGTGCCGGTGCCGATGTCGGCGAGGTTCGAGACGGCGGTGCCCTCCTCGGCGAGGCGGTCGAGGGCGATGAGGCAGCCGGTGGTGGTCTCGTGATGGCCGGTGCCGAAGGCGCGGCCGGCGTCGATCTCGAGCGCGGCGGCGCCTTCGGGGACGTCGCTGCGATGGGCCGAGGTGTGGACGCAGAAGCGGCCGGCGAGGATCGGCTCGAGCTCGCGCTGGCTGAGCTTCAGCCAATCCTCGTCGTCGAGCGGTTCGATTCCGGGCTCGATGCCGTCGGCGCTCGGGACGAGCGCGCGGATGGCGGAGACGGCGGCGGGATCGGGCTCGCCGTCGAAGAAAGCGTCGAGCCACCAGTCGTCGGGACGCGCCGGATCGGGCTCGCTGGTCATCAGCACCGGCGGCGGATCGAAGGCTTCGAGCTCCGGCAGGTCGCCCGCGATCCGCGCTGCTTCCTCCTTCGTGCAGGGGAGGGTAAGCTTCCAGCTCGTCATGGATCCTCCCTGTCGGCAAAGCCGATGGGGAGGGGGACCGGCTGAAAGCCGGTGGAGGGGCGCGAGCGCAGCGAGCTTTGGGGCGCCGGCTTCGCCTGCGCGGCCCCTCCACCGTCCTTCGGACGGTCCCCCTCCCCATGCGCTTCGCGCACAGGGAGGATGAGATCAGCGGACAAAGCTGGCTCCGTTGACGTCGATGATCGCGCCGGTGGCGGAGGGCGGTGCGTCGAGCGCGAGCCAGCGGACGGTCTCGGCGACCTCCCCGGCATCGGCGGGGCGGCCCAATGGGATGTCGCGCAGGAAGGCGCCGCCGCCGCGGCTTTCGAGATAGTCGTCGACCATGCCGGTGACGGTGAAGCCGGGGCAGACGGCGAAGGCGTAGATGCCCTCGCCGGCATAGCCGCGGGCGATCGACTTGGTCATTCCGATCATGCCGGCCTTGGAGGCCGCGTAATGCCAGTGCTCCGGGCTGTCGCCGCGATAGGCGGCGCGGCTCGAGACGTTGACGATGCGGCCGCCCTCGCCGCTCTCGCGGAAGTGGAGGACGGCGAGGCGGCAGAGCTCGGCCGAGGCGGTGAGGTTGACGCGCATGGTGCGCTCCCACATCGCCGCCCACTCTTCGGAGCCCGCATCGATCGGCGCGGCTTCGAAGATGCCGGCATTGTTGACGAGGATGTCGATGCGGCCGCTGAGCCTTTCGAGCGCTTCGCCCCAGAGGCGCCCGGCCGCGCCGGGACGGTCGAGGTCTGCGCCCACCTCGCTTTCCCCGCCGCGGCTCGAATGGCCGACGACGTTGTGGCCCTCGAGCTTCTCCACGATCGCGCGGCCGATGCCGCGGCTGCTGCCGGTCACGAGGATGTTCGCCATGGCGGCGCCCTAGCGGTGGAGCGGCGGCATGGAAAGCCCGCGATGCTTGGCTTCGATATAGGTCCGAAATGGCTTGTTTTTTCCGGCCGATGGGAGTGCACTGCGACTCTCGCCGTAAAAGGAGAACAGAAAGTGCGAGTCTGTCTGATCCAGGTCCCGCCTGCGTCCGAAGCCGACAAGCATTGGGCGCGTTTCCCGATCCTCGGCCTCGCCTATGTCGCCGCTGCGATCGAGCGCGCCGGCCACGAGGTGATCCTCCTCGACGGCAAGCTGGACGAACTGAGCGAGGACGAGATCGTCGAACGCGCCGCGGCGGCGCGGGCCGACCTCATCGGCTTCACCTGCATGACGGTCGAGTTCCCGAGCGTCGTGCGGGTTGCGGGGCGGCTGAAGCCGCTCTGCGAGGCGCCGATCATCGCCGGCGGCGCACACGTCAATGCGGTCGGCGCGCAGGCGCTGGAGGACTGCGCGCATCTCGACCTCGTCTGCAAGGGCGAGGGCGAGGATCTCATCCTCGAGCTGATCGAGGCGATCGAGGGGCGGGCAAGCCTCGCCGACATTCCCGGGCTGAGCTATCGCGAGGGCGGCGCGGTGGTCAGCAACCCGACGCGGCCATACCCGAAGGATTACGACCGGCTGGCCTATCCCGCCTGGCACCTGTTCAGGGTCGGCGAGGAGATCCCGGTGCTGACCCATCGCGGCTGCCCCTATCGCTGCACTTTCTGCGGGCACAATTCGGGCTTCAAGGCGCGCTTCCGCTCGGTGGACAACGTGCTCGACGAGATCAGCCAGGTCGTCGCGCGCTTCGAGCCGTCGGTGATCCGCTTCGAGGACGAGACGTTCGGGCTGGACCTGAAGCGCACCAAGGCGATCCTCGCCGGCATCATGGAGCGGGGGCTGCACAGGAAGGTGAGCTTTTCCGCCCAGACGCGGGTGGACCGCGCCGACGGCGAGTTCATGGCGATGCTGCGCGACGCGAACTTCAAGACGCTCGAGCTCGGCGTCGAGACCGGCAATGCCGAGGTGATGAAGCGGATCCGGAAGGGGATCACGCTCGAGCAGGTCGAGGCGGCGGTCGCGCTCGCCAAGCGGGAGGGGCTCAGGGTCTGGTGCAAGTTCATCATCGGCCACCCGCACGAGACGCGGGCGACGGCGATGGACACGGTCCGCTTCATCACCAAGCTCAACCCGCACCAGCTCTCCGTCTCGATCATGACGCCCTTCCCGGGGACGCCGATCCACGACATGGCGATGAAGGGCGAGGGCGGATACCGGGTGCTGACCGACGACTGGTCGGCCTTCGACAAATATTCGACCGGAGCGCTCGAGCTGGTCGAGCTGCCGCTCCATCGGCTCAAGATGCTGCAGCTGCTCTGCTACCTGTCGCTCTACCTGCGCAACGGACGGCTGATCGAGCTGGTGAAGCTGGTCGTCGCGCACCGGGCGCTGGCGGTGCAGCTCGCGCTCGGGCCGTTGCGCTCCTTCCGCTCGCGAACGAGGGCCGCGCCGCAGCCGGTGGCGGCCGAGTGAGCGGCGCCGCGTCGGCGGCCGGGCCAGGCGCGGTCGCCGATTATTTCGCTCGGCGCTATCCGGGGCGGCGGGGGCTGCTGCCGCGGCTGTTCAGGAGGAACGAGGAGGATCTGAGGGAGATCGTCGCGCGGCTGCTGCGCGAGGAGGGATGCAGGCGGATCCTCGACCTCGGATGCGGCGACGGGGTGATGCTCGCTTCGGCGATCGAGCGGCCGGTCGAGGAGATCGTGCTGGTCGACGTCGCCGAGCGAAACGTCGCGGCGGCGCAGGCGGCGCTGGCGGGCTCGGCGGCGCGGGTCGAGGGGGTGGTCGGCGACGTGCGGGACTATCCGCTCGGAGGGCATGAGGCCGATCTCGTGCTGATGCTGGGCGTGCTCGACTACCTGCCGGACTGGCGCGAGGTGCTGGCGCGGACGATCGGCGAGGCCAGAGGGACTCTGCTCGTCAACCTGCCGCGCTCGGACCGGCTCTGGCACAGGCTGAGGCGGCTGCGACTGGCGATGCGGGGGATCGGGCTGACCAGGACCGATCGCGGCGAGATCGAGCGCGTCGTCGTGCGTACGGGCCGTGAGGCCGAGATCTTCGGCGACCGGTTCAGCTGGTACGTGCTCTGCCGGCCCGGCGGGAGGGCGGGGTGCTGAACAAGTTCACCGTCGACGTCGAGGACTGGTTTCACGGCATTGCGCCCGATCCGGCGCGCTGGAGCCTGTTCGAGCGGCGCTGCGGCGTCGGCACGAACGCGCTCCTCCGGCTGCTCGAGCCGAGCGGGACGAAGGGCACCTTCTTCGTCCTCGGCGACGTCGCGCGGCACGAGCCGGAGGTGGTGAGGGCGATCGCCGCGGCGGGGCACGAGATCGGAAGCCACGGCATGCTGCACGAGCGGGTGACGGAGCTCGGCCCGGCGAGGTTCAGGGCCGATCTCAGGCAGTCGATCGACACCATCGAGCAGATCGCCGGCAGCAAGGTCGTCTCCTACCGCGCGCCCTTCTTCTCGGTCGATCCGGGCCAAAACTGGTTCTTCGAGATCCTGGCCGAAGAAGGGATCCGGCACGATTCCAGCATCTTCCCGGCGCGCACGCCGAATTACGGATCGCCCGGAGCGAGCCGGGAGCCCTATGACGCGCTGCCGGGGCTGAGGGAATGGCCGATCAGCGTCGCCCCGCTGGGGCCGTGCCGCCTGCCCTTCGCCGGCGGCGGCTGGTTCAGGATGATGCCCGGCGCCCTGTTCCGACTGCTGAGGGCGAGGCACAGGCGGCTCGGCATCCCGTTCATCTTCTACATCCATCCCTATGAGCTCGATCCGGAGCAGCCGGTGCTGAACGGCGTCTCGCGCGGGATGCGGCTTCGCCATACGCTGTCGCTGGCGCGGACGGAGGAGAAGCTGCGGCGGCTGATCGAGGACACCGAGTTCGAGCCGATCGCGGCGGGGACGGCGTGAGCGCTGGGCAGCCGCGGCTGCTGATCGTGACGACCCCGGCGGGCTATTTCTTCTCCCATCGGGTCGAGCTCGCGCGGCGGCTGATCTCGCGCGGCTGGGAGGTGCATGCGGCGCTGCCCGCGAAGCAGGCGCCGAGCTTCGAGGGCATCGCGCTCCACCGGCTCGATTTGCCGCGCGGCCTCGCGTCGCCCTTGGCGGATCTCGGGGCGCTGAGGCGGCTCGCGGCGCTGATCCGCGAGGTCCGCCCTGACCTCGTCCACTGCTTCTCGCCCAAGGCCGTCGTCGTCGGCGCGCTGGCGGCGCGGCTCACCGGCACGCCCGTCGCGCTCTCGGTCGGCGGCTATTTCTTCGACCCTGAGCAGCCTTCGCCTCTCGACCGGATGCTGTGCGCGCTGATCCGGGCGGCGCCCCGCGCGCTGGGAAAGGTCGATCATCTGCTGCTCGCCGGCAACGAGGAGGAAAGCGAGGCCTATTGGGGCGGGCGGCCGGCTGCGAGGCGCAGGATCGTGCCGGGGGCGGGGGTTGACCTCGAGCGCTTCCGCCCGACCCCGCGCGAGCGGGCGGTGCCGCGCATTGCCTTCGTCGGCCGGCTCGTCCGGCACAAGGGGTTCGACCTGTTCGCCAAAGCCGCGCGGCGGATGCGGGAGGCGGGCGTCGCGGCCGAGTTCGTCGCGGCGGGGCGGAGCGCGGAAGGGAGCAGGACCGCGCTGCCCAAGGCCGAGCTTCGCGCGCTGGTCGAGGAAGGCGGGATCGCGCTCGAGACCGATGTCGCCGACGTCGCCGGCTTCCTGGCGCGAGCCGACATGGTCTGCCTGCCGAGCCGGGGCGAGGGCTTCAGCCGGGCGCTCGCCGAAGCGGCGGCCTCAGGGCTGCCGATCGTCACCGCCGACGCGCCGGGCTGCCGCAGCGCGGTGCGCGAGGGCGAGAGCGGGTTCCTGTTCCCGCCGGGCGATCTCGATGCGCTCGTCGCGAAGCTCAGCCTGCTCGCCCGCGATGCGGAGCTGAGGCGGGCGATGGGCGAGGCGAGCCGGCGCTTCGCCGAAGCCGGCTTGGGCGAGGAAGCGGTCTCGCTTCGCTACGAGCGCGCCTATCGCGAGCTGCTGGCGGGCGCGCCTGCCGCCGCCGCCGTGGCCCCGGCCGGCGATCCGCGCCCTTGCAACGCGGCGCGCCTCGACTAAAAGCGGCCCGAACCGAAACCGGGGGTCTCATGCACCGCAATCCCAATCGCCCCATGGCGCCCCACCTCACCGTCTGGAAATGGGGACCGCACATGCTCGTCTCGATCATCGGCCGAGTCACCGGGGCGGGCCTCGCCCTCGTCGGCGGCGCCGTCCTCGTCTGGTGGCTCGCCGCCGCCGCCGCCGGCCCGGAAAGCTATCAGACCTTCACCGGCTGGGCGACGCACTGGAGCGGCATCGCCGTCGCCGTCGGCCTCACCTGGGCTTTGATCCAGCACACGCTCACCGGCCTTCGCCACTTCGCGCTCGACATCGGCGCCGGCTACGAGCTTTCGACGAACAAATTCTGGTCGGTGATGACGCTGGTCGGCGCGCTCGTCCTGACCGTCGCCCTCTGGGCGTTCATCCTGAGGGAGCATTGGCTATGACGAGCGAAGTCCAGGCGGCGGCGGCGACCGGGAGCGCCTCGGCGAGCGAGAGCGCGCTCGGCCGCGTCGAGGCCCACGGCTCGGCCCGCGAGGGCGCCGGCCATTGGTGGCAGGAGCGGCTGTCCTCGCTCGCCACCTTCCTGCTCTGGGTGTGGTTCGCCGTCTCGCTGCTCCGGCTGCCGTCCTACGACCATGCCACGATCGCCGAGTGGCTCGGCTCGCCGCTCGCCGCCGTGCCGATGCTGCTGCTGATCGCGGCGACCTTCTGGCACCTCAGGATGGGCATGCAGGTCATCGTCGACGACTATGTCCACGACGAGGGCGCGAAGCTGTTCTCGACGGCTCTGATCGGCTTCGCCTCGGTCCTCGGCGCCGCCTTCGCCTTGTTCTCTGTGCTGAAGCTGGCTCTCGGCGGCGACGCCGGCTGAGGCGCATTCGGGGCGCGAAAATATTTTTTCGGGTG
>DASWMB010000062.1:0-10774 GCA_036399955.1 Allosphingosinicella sp.
CCGCGTGCCGCCTTGACGTGGTTGATCGCGCGGTCGCCGCTGGTTCCTTCCACCGCCTTGGCCAGCGCCCGCGCCTCGGACTCGAGGGCGGCGAGGGCGGCGCGGGCGGAGGCGCCCTCGCTCTCGGCGGCGTCGCGGGCGGCGGCGGCCTGCTGGCGGCGGCTCTCGACGGCGGCGATCGCCGCCTGGGCCTCCACGAGACGGGCTTCGGCGGCCTGCCTCGCGGCGATCGCCTCGCGTCGGGCGGCGACGAGCGGCTCCGTCTCCCCGACCTCGTTCATCTGCTGGCGGATGCGCTCGGCTTCGGCAGCGGCTCGGCCAAGCTTGGCCTGGGCCGCCTCCAGCCCGGCGCGGGCGACGCGCGCCTCGGCCTGCTCGGCCGCCTGGACGGCGCGGACGCGGGCGAGCGCGGCCTCCGCCTCGCGGGCGGCGTCCTCCAGCGCGACCGTACGGATGTCGATCGTGCCGCGGCCGGCTTCCGCTTCGGCGAGGCGGCGGGCGATCGCGGCGCCTTCCTCCTCGAGCCGGGCGAGCGCGGCCCTGGCGTCCTCGCGCAGCGCCGCCTCCCGGGAGCGGTCTGCGACCAAGGTCTTGTGGCGCCCGGCGAGCTCGGCGATCCGCCGAGCTACCGTGTCGCGCTCGGCGCGCAGCGTCGCCAGGCGATGGCCGAGCGAGGTCGAATGATCCCGGGCCGCCTGGGCCGCGGCGCGCTTGCCCGCCAGCGCCTTTGCCGCTTCGCTCTGATAGGCGGCGGCGGCGCGCTGCGCCTCCGCGGCGCGCTCGACGGCCTCGACGGCGGCTTCGGCTTCTTTCTTCGCGGCGTCGGCGGCCTCGGCCGCCTCGCGCCAGCGGGCGAAGATCAGCCGTGCCTCGGCGACCCGGATCTGGTCGGAGAGCTTCCTGTACCGCTCCGCCGCCCGCGCCTGGCGCCGGAGGGCGTTGGCGCGTGCCTCCATGTCGGCGAGGAGCTCGTCGAGGCGGACGAGGTTCGCTTCGGCCGCGCGCAGCTTCTGCTCGGCGTCCTTGCGGCGGACGTGGAGCCCGGCGATGCCTGCCGCTTCCTCCAGCATCAGCCTGCGGTCGGTCGGCTTGGCGGCGATGACGGCGCTGATCTTGCCCTGGCTGACCAGCGCCGGCGAATGGGCGCCGGTCGCGGCGTCGGCGAAGAGGAGGGCGACGTCCTTGGCGCGGACGTCCTTGCCGTTGACCCGGTAGGCGGAGCCCGCGCCGCGCTCGATCCGGCGGGTGACTTCGAGCTCGCCCTCGCGCGCCACGCCGAAATCGCCGGCGAGGTCGTCCGCCTCCGGCTCGACCAGCAGCGAGACCTCGGCGAAGTCGCGCGGCGGACGGGTGGCCGTGCCGGCGAAGATCACGTCGTCCATGCCCGCGCTGCGCATCGACTTGGGCGAATTCTCGCCCATCACCCAGCGTATCGCCTCGAGGACGTTGGATTTGCCGCAGCCGTTCGGGCCGACGACTCCGGTGAGGCCCGGCTCGATCCGGAGCTCCGCCGGCTCGACGAAGCTCTTGAAGCCCGAAAGCTTGAGGCGCCTTACCTGCAACTGAGCCCCCCCGAGCCGGTCACGTGCGCGCTACCTCCCCGTCAGCAGTGGCTGGAGCGCCGCCCAGTCGTGGACGTTCTGGAGCACTCGGCCGTTGAGCGTGAAGCTCGGCGTGCCGCCGATCCCGATCTGCTCCGCCGTGGCCTTGATCGCGTCGATGCGGGCGGCGCCGGCATCGTCGGCGAGGCAGGCGCGGACCTGGACCGGGCCGAGGCCGTGCGCGGCGGCGATCGCGTCGATGCCGGTGGCGGCGACGATCCGCTGGCGCAGCGCCGCCGGGGCGAGGGCCTCGATCGCCTGGATCTCCTCCTGCGGCAGCGCTTCGAGGCGCGAGAAGATCTGCGGCTGGCCGGAAAGGATCGCGTCGTTGAGCCGGAAGGCGTTGGCAGGCGCGGCGCAGCTGTTGAGCTGGGCCGCCGTCGCCGCGACGATGTCGAGCGGGAAGGGCCGGATCTCGAAGCTGAGGCGGCCGCCGGCGACGTGGTCCCGGACCAGCGCCGGAGCGCCGGCCTCGGCGAAGTGGCGGCAATGCGGGCACGTCAGCGAGACATATTCGACCAGCTTCATGGCCGCATCCGGATTGCCCATCCGGAAGCCGCCTTCGGGCGTCGCGACGATCGTCCGGCTCCAGTCGCGCTGCGCCTGGGCGGCGGCCGGCGCGGAGGCGAGCGTGAACGGCGCGGCGACCGCCGCCGCGGCCGCGGCGAGCGCGAGGAGGGAGAGGCGGCGCGTCATCTCAGCCTCCGATCCGCTCGCGCAGGATCGGCTCGAGCTGCTGCCAGGTGGTGGTGTCGGGCACCAGGCGGCCGTTGATCGCAAAAGCGGGCGTGCCGGGGATCTCCGGGAACTGCTGCATCGCCCGGTCGCGCATCGACGCGAGCCGCTGCAGCTCCTGGGTGTTGCCGAGGCACTGGTTGAGCCGCGCCTCGGGCACGCCGCGCTGGCGGAAGAAGGTGTCGAGCTCGGCGGCGCGCAGCCAGGCCGCCGGCTGCTGGGCCTGCGGAAGCTGCATGACCTGCTGCTGCTCCGCTTCGTCGGCATTGGCGGCCCAGGTCTCCTGCGCGGCGAAGAGCTGCTCGGTCAGGCGGAAGAACGCCGCCGGGCCCTGGCAGCGGGCGGCGAGCGAGGCGGCCGCGTCGAGCGGATTGAGGACGTAGTTCCGGAATTCGAAGCTCACCTGGCCGCTGCGGACATAGGTCTCGCGCAGCCGCTGGCTGCCTTCCTCGGCGAAGGCGCGGCAGTGCGGGCAGGTCATCGAGGCGAACTCGATCAGCTTCACCGGCGCATTGGGGTTGCCCATCACGAAGCCGCCCTCGGGGGTCTGGCTCACGACCTGCGTCCAGTCGGCGTTGTTCGGCGCCGGGACCTGGGTCAGCGGGGCCTGCAGGTTGACGTTGGAGGCGTTGCCGCCGCTCTCGCCGTTGCAGCCTGCAAGGAGGAGCGCGATCGCGGCAACGCCCGCGCCAGTCAGTTTCTTCATCGTCTCTTCTCTCCACCGATGGTGCCCACGACCGGGATCGCGGCGAGCTCTTCGCCGGAGCCGAGCCCCCGCGCAAGCGCTTCGAGGCAGGCGCGCAGCTCCGGATCTTCGACCGCGCGCAGCGAATCGCCGAGCCCCGCGGGTACGGGCCTCAGCGACGGCGGCGCGACGTGGGACTTTGCCTTCTCGACCTGAACGATTCCTTGCCGGAAGCTCAGCCGCTCGACCGCGGCATAGCCGAAGAAGCGGTTGACCCGCTCCATGATCGCCGGGCCGACATGCTGCATCATCGGCGCATGCGCGCCTTCGACGACGAGGGTGAGCACGCCGGCCGACTTGCGCCCGGGCGGGAAGCGGATCGATTCCGGCGCCGAGACGGCGGCGTAGCGCTCGCCGACGATCTCCTTCCAGCGGCTGACGATCGAGGACTGGACGAAGCCGAAGCGGCGGAAGGCTGCGCCGCCGACCGACGGCAGCATGTCCGAGACGGCGCGCGCGCGCTTGGAGCGCGGCGCCTCTTCGGCCGCCTTTCTGCCTCTCCCGCCCGCTTTGCCCATGGCGGCGAGCATGGCATAGCCGGGCCATGCGCGTCGATGCATCAAATGCCCTGCTCCGCTGGTATGCTGTGGATAAGCGGCGGCTTCCCTGGCGCGCCGAGGGCGGCGAACGGCCGGATCCGTACCGCGTCTGGCTCTCAGAGGTGATGCTGCAGCAGACGACGGTCGCAGCCGTGTGCCGCTATTTCGAAGCCTTCACGAAGCGCTGGCCGACGGTCGAGGCGCTCGCCGCCGCGGCGGACGAGGAGGTGATGAGCGCCTGGGCCGGGCTCGGCTATTATGCGCGGGCGAGGAACCTCCTCGCCTGCGCGCGCGCCGTGGTGCGGGACCATGGCGGCCGCTTCCCGGACGGCGAGGCGGAGCTGCGCAAGCTGCCGGGGATCGGCCGCTACACGGCGGCGGCGATCGCGGCGATCGCCTTCGGACGGCGGGCGGTGGTGGTCGACGGCAACGTCGAACGCGTCGTCGCGCGGCTGTTCGCACAAGCCGGCAAGGCGCGGCTCTACGACCTCGCCGACGCGCTGACGCCGGAGGGGCCGAGCGGCGACTTCGCCCAGGCGATGATGGACCTCGGCGCCGGCATCTGCACGCCGCGCTCGCCCGGTTGCCCACGCTGCCCGGTGGCGTCCTTCTGCGCCGCACGGGCGTCCGGGGACCCGGAGAGCTATCCCGTGAGGCCGGAGAAGAAGCCGCGCCCGTCGCGCAGCGGCACCGCTTACTGGCTCGAGCATGACGGCCACGTCCTGCTGGTGAAGCGGCCGCCGAGAGGCCTGCTCGGCGGCATGGCGGCGCTGCCGACGGACGCCGCCCCGGCGGACGCACGCTGGGAGGAGGCGGGCGCCGTCGAGCATGTCTTCACCCATTTCGCGCTGACCATGCGCCTCGTCTGCGCCGAGGCGCCGACGCGGGCGGCCGAGGGCGACTGGTGGCCGGTCGCGCGGATCGCCGAGGCGGGGCTGCCGACGCTCTACGCCAAGCTCGCGGCGCGCGGCGCTGAGTGGCGCGACGGGCGCGGTTTGAAGAAAGCGGCGTGAGGGATCCTCCCCCGAAGGGGGAGGGGGACCGCCGCCGCAGGCGGCGGTGGAGGGGTATCAGCCGCCGAGCAGGCTTCGGGGGGTGACACCCCTCCACCATGCTTCGCATGGTCCCCCTCCCCTCTCGGGGAGGATTTCCATCTTGACCGTTCAGAGCGACCGGATCAGCCGCGACGCCACCGCGATCCAGGGCGGGTCGGTCACCACCGCCTGGCGCTGGCCGGAGCCCAATGGGAGGATGTGGACCTTGCCTTCCTCGCGGCCGATCATCCGGCCGAAGACGAAGCGGCCGGCCGGGCGCGGGATGAGCACGTCGCGGTTCATCGCGCGGCCGAACTCCTCGGGAGCGAGGCGATTGCACCAGATCTCGTCGCCGCTGCGATAGTCGCCGATGCCGCCGGTGACGGTGACGGCGACGAGGCCCGGCTCGGGCGCCGGCGGGATGATCACGCCCTCGCGGCGCGGCGCCTTCGCGCCGTCATGGTCGAGCGTCGCGGCGACGGGAACGTCCTCGCGCTGGGGAAGGGTGACGAGGTCGGACGCCTCGACGCCGAGCGCCTTGGCGATCCGGTTGAGCCAGCCGACGGAGACGGTGCGGGTCCCGGTCTCGAGGCGGCCGATGGTCTGCGGCGTCGTCGGCGGCTGACAGCGGTCGGCGACGTCCTGCAACGTCATCTTCTTGGCCCTGCGCACTTCGCGGATGCGTGTGATCATCTTTTTTTCCTAACCATGCCGGTTGCCCTCTTTCCTACATAGTATCCGTCGTGGCAAGGGTTTCTTTTAGAGCGATTCGGGGTGCGTGATGAAGGCGAAAAAGAACAGGCTGCTGGCGGAGCGTGCGCTGCCGGACGAACCGCCGCTGCGGCGGCGGCCGGGTGCGCGGTCGCGGGCGCGGGCGGTGCGATCGGTGACGGTGAACCTGGCCGAATCGCCGCTGGGCTGGCTCAAGGCGCGCGGGCATGTCGACGGGCGCCAGTTCGACGCGGGAGAACGGCTGCGCGAGGACTGGGAGCGGGCGCAGCTCCCGCCCAACGTGACGATGAGCTGGGACGCGGCGCCGATCGGCCGCGCCGCCCGGGGCGCGCCCGAGCCGGGCGATCCGGGCGACGCGCAGATCGCGGCGAAGCGGCGCTTCGAGGCGGCGGTGGAGGCGGTCGGCGGCGGCCTCGCCGACGTGCTCTGGCGCGTGGTCTGTGCCGGCGAGGGGATGCGCGACATCGAGCGCGCGCTCGGCTGGCCGGCGCGGGCGGGCAAGCTGGTCCTCACCCTCGCCCTCGACCGCCTCGCCGACCATTACCGCATCCGCTGAGCGCGCGGCGCGTTCCTCGGCCGTGGCCCTGTTCTTCACCAGCGACAGCCATTTCGGCGACCACCGCACGCTCAACATCTGGAAGCGGCCGTTCGGTTCGGTCGCCGAGATGGACGCGGTGCTGGTCGAGCGCTGGAACGACGCTGTCGGGCCGGAGGACGAGGTCTGGCACCTCGGCGACTTCTGCCGCCGCCCGGCGGACGCGGAAGGGCTGCTCGCCCGCCTGAAGGGGACCAAGCATCTCGTCCGCGGCAACAACGACCCGCCCGGCACGGCCGAGGCGCGCGGGTGGGCGAGCGTCAGGGACTATGCCGAGATCGAGGCGGACGGGCGCAGGCTGGTCCTCTGCCACTATCCGTTCAGGAGCTGGAACGGCCAGCACAAGGGCGTGCTCGACCTTCACGGCCACAGCCACGGCCGGCTGAAGCCGCTGCCCCGCCAGCACGACGTCGGCGTCGACGTGCGCGCGTGGCGGCCGGTGACGCTGGCGCAGATCCTCGCCGGCCCCGCGTCGGGGACTAGCGCGCTTGCCACGGGCGCCGATTAAGGCGACACAGCGAAGCTGCGGCCGCACGGGGGTGCACGGCCGCCCGCAGCGTGAACGTGCCTGAACCGTCAGCAGGGGAGACGGGCCTTGGCGACCTTGGCAGCCGACACGAATCCACTTGCCGCCGCGGCGGCGCCCGATCGTCCCGCGCCGGCCGCGCCCGCCGCCGATCGCCACGAAGCGCTCGACGTCGTCCGCGGCGCCGCCTTGTTCGGCATCCTCCTGATGAACATCGTCGGCATGGGCCTGCCGCACGCTTATTATAATCCGCTCAATGCCGGCGGCGCCGAAGGCGCGAACCTCTGGGCATGGATCATCGCAATGGTCGGCTTCGAGGGTACGCAGCGGGCCTTGTTCTCGATCCTGTTCGGCGCCGGTGTGATCCTGCTCACCGGGCGGCTCGAGGCGGCGGGACGGACCGACAGTGCGGACATCTACATGCGGCGCAACATGTGGCTGGTCGCGTTCGGCCTGTTCAACGCCTACGTCCTGCTCTGGGGCGGCGACATATTGTTCTTCTACGGCGTGATCGGCCTGTTCCTGTTCGCCGTCCGCAAGATGGCGGCGAAGGCGCTGCTGGCGGCAGGCCTCGCCGCGCTTCTCGCCGCCACCGCCTGGAATGTGTCGGACACGGCCGCGACGCTGCGCATGCACGATGCCCATGCCGGCGCGGTCGCGGCCCGCGGGTCGGGCGCGCGGCTCGTGGAGGAGCAGACCAAGGCGATCGAAAGCTGGAAGGAGCGCGTCGCCGAGCGAAGGCCTTCCGCCGCCGACCAGCGCCGCGAGATAGAGGAGCGGACCGCCGGCTATGGCAGCGCCTTCCTCGCTCAGGCGGCCGAAAACAATGAAGGCCTGGCGAGCGAGCTCTTCCGCTATTTCTTCGAGACGATCGGGATGATGCTGCTGGGCATGGCGCTGTTCAAGCTGGGCGTGCTGACGCTGGAGCGTCCGACCCGGCTTTATCTTGCGATGGTCGCCATCGGCTACGGCCTGGGCCTCGCCGTCAACATCGCGGAGGTGAGCTGGATCCGCGGCCACAACTTCAGCACGCTCGCCTTCGCGCAGGCCGAGGCGACCTACGACGCCGGCCGTCTCGCCATGACGATGGGGCATCTCGGCGCCTTGCTGCTGTTCGTCCGTTCCGGCGCCGCCTCGCCGCTGCGGCGCGGCCTCGCCTCCGTCGGCAGGATGGCGTTCACCAACTATCTGACGCACTCCGCGATCGCGCTCGTGCTGTTCGTCGGCTTCGGCCTGTTCGGGCAGCTCGAGCGCCACCAGCTCTTCTACATCGTCTTCGCGATCTGGGCCTTCCAGCTGGTTGCGAGCACTTTATGGCTGCGGCGCTACCGCTTCGGCCCGCTCGAATGGCTGTGGCGGTACCTCACCTATCTCGAACGGCCGCCCTTCCGCAGGAGCGACGGCGCCGCCGCCGCGGCGGTCCCGGCATGAGGCTTCGGCTCCGGCTCGCGGCCGCGCTCGTCCTCCTGCTCGCGGCCGGCTGCCGAGAGGAGGAGAAGGCGCCCGCCCCGAAAGCGGAGGCACCGCCGCCGGTGCAGTTCGAGCAGGTCTCGGCCGATCCGCTCCAGCATGGCGAGAGGATCGCGCGCGTGCTCGGCTGCCGCGGCTGCCACGACGACAACCTCGAAGGCGGCGCCTGGTCGGAGGATGCGCAGGAGGCGCTGATCTGGACCTCGAACCTGCGGCGGGCCGTCCCGACCTATAGCGATGCGGCGCTCGAGCGGGCGATCAGGGAGGGCGTGCGCGGCGACGGCTCGCCGCTCTGGGCGATGCCGTCGGAGATCTTCACCCACCTGTCGCCGCACGACATGGCGGCGCTGATCCGCTATCTGCGCGCCCAGCCGGCCACCGGCGACGTCCACCCGCGGCCGGTGTTCGGGCCCGCGGGACGACGGGAGATCGCGAGCGGCGAGTGGAAGTCGGCCCCCGACGAGGTGCGCCGCGGCCGCGGCATCGAGCCGGCGCGGATCGACGCGCGCCACGACCAGGCGCGGTACATGATCCGCTCCACCTGCAGCGAGTGCCACGGCCTCGACCTCAGGGGCCGCCAGGAGGAGGAAGGGCCGCGCGGCCCGCCCGATCTCGCGATCGTCGGCGCCTACAGCCGCGAGCAGTTCCGCCACCTGATGCGCACCGGCGAGCCGCCGGGCGGCCGCGACCTCGGGCTGATGAGCCGCGTCTCGCGCGGCCGCTTCGCGCATCTGGGCGCGCGCGAGGTCGACGCGATCTACGACTATCTCGCCGCCCGCGCGGCCGCTGCCCGATAAGCGCCGCCGCAGCTCCCGCTTCACTGCCGCTTCGCCCGAAGCTATAGGCGCGCCGTCCGAAACCAGGGGAAAGGAGGCAGTGCATGAACGATGTTGCGTCCCGTGAACTGGAACAGCGGCTGGAGCGGCTCGAGCGGCAACTGAAGCGCTCGCGGCTCGGCCTGTTCGCCGCGGCCTCGGCGATGATCCTCGCCGCGGGCGGGTCGATGGCGCGGGCGGACCAGCCGGCCGCGGCGCCTGCTCCCGCGGCAGTGGCGGCGGCGGCGGCCGACGGCGTGCTGCGGCTGCGCGGGCTCGTCATCGAAGACTCGGCAGGGCGGCCGCGGATCGTGATGGGCGCGCCGGCGCCGGCCGTAGCCGGGCGCAACCGCCGCGACGCGCTCACCGGAATCGTCTATATCGACGAGAACGGCGCCGACCGGCTCACCTTCGGCCGGGAGCCCGATCCGATGACGGAGCGCGGCATCGTGCCGCGCCGCGTCCAGGGCGCCGGCATCCTGATCCACGACCGCCAGGGAATCGAGCGCGGCGGCTATGCCGTCCTCGACGACGAATCGGCGATCCTCACGCTGGATTATCCGCGCACCGGCGAAGGGATCGCCTTGTCGGCCAACGAGCGGTTCGCGGCGGTGGGCGTGTTCCATCGCAGCCCCCTGGGGCAGTATCGCGAGGCGGTCACGATGGGCGCGATCCGGGACGGCGAGCAGTCCTTCATCAAGATGACGGACACCGCGCAGAACGAGCGCTGGCGGGTCGAGGCACGCGGCGCCGGAGAGCCGCGGCTCCTCGTCTACGGCGCCGGCGGGCGGGAGGTGCGCTCCGTGCCGATCCGCTGAGCGGGCTTGAGCGGCGGCGGGTTTCCGGCTAGGTTTAGTTTCATACAGAAACTGAACTGGGGAGTGCGCCATGATCGTCTACGGCTCGTCGATGTCGCCGTTCGTGCGCAAGGTGCTCGCCTTCGCCGCGGAGAAGGGGATCGAGGTGGAGTCGCGTGCCGTGGGGCTCGGCTCCACCGATCCGGAGTTCCGCGAGGCGAGCCCCTTCGCCAAGATCCCCGGCTTTCGCGACGGCGACTTCGCGATCTCCGATTCCAGCGCGATCGTCACCTATCTCGAGGCGGTGCGGCCGGACCCGAACCTGATCCCGGCAGAGCCGAAGGCGCGGGCGCGGACCGTGTGGTACGAGGAGTTCGGCGACACGATCCTGTGCGCCTGCGGCGCGAAGATGTTCTTCAACCGCATCGTCGCGCCGCGCTTCCTCGGCCGCGAAGGCGATCTCGCCGCCGCCGACAACGCCGAGGCGAAGGAGCTGCCGCCTTTGCTCGATTATCTGGAGACCGCGATCCCGGAAAGCGGCTTCCTGGTCGAGGGCCGGCTGACGCTGGCCGACATCGCGGTGGCGAGCCCGTTCGCGAACCTTCGGCATCTTGGCGTCCCGCTGGACGAGGCGCGCTGGCCCAAGGTCGTCGCCTATGCCGGGCGGATGCTCGCTCGCCCGAGCTTCAGCCACTGGATCGAGCGCGAAGCGGCGTTCCTCAAGAAGACGGCCTGAGACCCTCCCCGCGTCGGCGTTGACACCTGCGGGACGGCTGCCTATCTCGCCCGCGGCATTGCCCGATCGTCTAATGGTAAGACTACGGACTCTGAATCCGTCAATCGTGGTTCGAATCCACGTCGGGCATCCAGATTTTACCCTTGCGACCCGATATCTTAGCGGCGACTGCCGGCCCGAACTGGTCGGAGTGCGCCGGACCGGCTATTCGTTAGCCGGGGCGCCGGGCCGGGCGGCCGCGACCTCAGCGTAGGAGCCGCAATAGCGGGCGCCCGCCTGGCCGCCCGCAACCTGCACGCCGCAATAGTCCTTGGCGCCCATGACCACGTCGCGAAGGACCAGCAAGCGGCCGTCGCGCAGCTCCACCGCGAGACGCCCCTCGGGACCGACCTGCACGAAGGCCGTGGACAAGGTCCGCCGTCCCTCGGCCTCTGCGGGCGAGTCCGCCC
>DASWMB010000063.1:0-20827 GCA_036399955.1 Allosphingosinicella sp.
TCATCCTCGGTCATTTCCCGACGATCGCCGACCGGCTCGCGCAGCCTGACATCGGCATCGACATCACGCGCGAGCCGATACCGGTCGTCCCCGCCGCGCATTATACGTGCGGCGGCGTGATGGTTGACCTCGACGGCCGCACCGACCTCGACGGCCTCTACGCGGCCGGCGAGGTAACCATGTCCGGCCTCCACGGCGCCAACCGGCTGGCGTCCAACTCGGTGCTCGAATGCATCGTCTTCGGAGTCGCGGCCGCGCAGCACATCAACGGCAACTGGACGGCCCTCACCGCGCCGCCGCAAATCCGCGCCTGGGACGAGAGCCGCGTCACCCATTCGGACGAGGAGGTCGTCGTCCACCACAATTGGCGGGAGATCCGCCGGTTCATGTGGGACTATGTCGGCATCGTCCGCACCACCAAGCGCCTCGAGCGCGCGAAGAACCGCGTCGACCTGCTTCGCCAGGAAACCCGCGATTATTACCGCCACTTCCGCGTGACGCCGGACCTCGTCGAGCTCAGGAACCTGGTCGAAGTCTCAGACCTCATCGTCCGCTCGGCCCTTGCGCGGAAGGAAAGCCGGGGGCTCCATTACACGCTCGATTATCCGGAGACTGCGGCAGAGGCTTGCGATACGATTCTGGAGCCGTGCGGATGAAGGCAGGATTCTCGGCTGTTGCCGCAATTCTCCTTGGGGCGGGAGCTGCCCAGGCCCAGGCGCAGACGCTGACGCTCACCGAAGCCCGCAGCCTCCCGGCTCCCGAGATCGCCCGCCGGGTCCTCGGCGCCGCAGGCGCGCTCTACCCGGAGCTGCAACGGCCGGGCGCGGACGCTGGACTGTCGCTGCCCGGGGGCCCGCATCGCGGCCTCACCTTCCTCACGTTCGCGGGCACGCCGCGATCGGCAGGCTTTTCCGGACTATGCCAGGCGGACATCGCCTTCGTCTCTTTCCGTCCAATCCGCGCCCCAACGCAGAGCGATGTCGATCCCCCCGCCCGGGTGAGCGGCCTTTCGACATCGCGCTGGTACCGCATCGTCGGGGACGCTGAAACGCCGAGCGATGACGAGACGGCTGATCGCGACGAGCGGCGGCTGGAGCGGATCTGCGCCCGATCGGGACCGGTACTCGGCACGGCCGATCGCCGCCGCTTCTTCAGCGGAGAGGCCTTCGGCAGTTCCGATTTCGGACCCTGGCACGCCTCCTTTGCGGCTCGCGCGCTCCAGCACGCGATCCGGCTCGCCGCCTCTGGAGCGGTCCGCCCGGCCTGCATGCCGAACCCGAGCTTTTCGCCGGACGAGCTGTGCGGCGATCCGGTCCGCCAAGTCGCGCGGCTTGCAGCTTCGGCCGTTTTTCGGGTGGTGCTCGAGCGTTGTTCTGCCGCCGGCGACGCACTCTGCGTCACCGTGTCGTTCCTCATGCCGGATCGAACGCTGCCTTGGTCTACACGCTTTCTTGAGCTGCGTATCGAGACGGACGCTGCCAGCGCCGATCGGCCCCCCGCCCGGCTGAACGTGAGGCAGGTCTCGCTGAGCGGCACCCACATTGCTGTCTGAAGACGATTATCTGAGGAGGAACTCCCGCACCGCCTCGTGCAATCGCGCGGGCTGGTCGAACATGATCATGTGGCTGCTATCGGGGATCGGGACGAAGCGGGCGCCGCGGGCGGGGGCGTAGGCGGCGGCGAAGGCGCGGTCGGTGGCGGCGCGGCTGCGCGCGTCGCGGACGGCATAGGCGACGGTCATCGGCACGCGGATGCGGGGGAGGTCGCCGGTGAGATCGAGCGAGGAGAGCTCGTGCATGGCGCGGCCGACGACGTCGGGGTCGCTGCGCCGGTCGGTGGCGAAGGAGCCGATCAGCGACTGGAACAGGCGCCGCCCGCCCGGCGTGCCGGTGAGATCGCGCAGGCTGTCGGCGAGGCCGCGCATCCGCTCCGGCGAGCCGCCGAGAAGGCCCGAGGGCTGCGGGTACATGTCGACGACCATGATCCGGTCGACCAGCTCGGGCCGACGCGCCGCGACCATCATCGCCAGCGTCCCGCCCATCGAATGGCCGACGATCGCCGGCCGATCGAGATCGCGGCTCGAAATGTAGCGGACGAGCTCGTCGGCGAGCGGGCCGACGATCGCGCCCTGGGCATTGCCGCGCACCGGCTCGCCCGCCATGCCGCCCACCTGGACGAGGTGGTAGCGGTAGCCCGGGACCGCGGCGGCGGTGCTTTCCCAGACGCTGCGGCCGGCCGTGAGGCCGGGGATCAGGATCACGTCGGGGCCGGTGCCGCGAACGACGACCGAGAAGCGGGTCGGCTCGAACGGCGGCTCGGCGGGAGCGGAGGTGGAAGTGCAGCCGAGGAGGATGGCGGCGCCGAAGCCGGCGAGGAAATGTCTGCGTCGCATCGGGTCCTTCTAGCGGTGGCGGTTTAACGGAGGCTGACCCGGCCGCGCCCATCTCGCGGCGGTTGTCTCGCGGGCAGATTGGGCTAAATCCTCCCGATGCCTCATCTCTATCTCGTCGACGGTTCGAGCTACATCTTCCGCGCCTATCACCGGCTGCCGCCGCTCACCAACCGGCACGGCCTCAACGTCGGCGCGGTCTACGGCTATACGACGATGCTGTGGAAGCTGGCCGAGAGCCTGCACAAGGAGGAAGGGCCGACCCACCTTGCGGTGATCTTCGACGCCGGCTCGAAGACGTTCCGCAACGACATGTTCGACGGCTACAAGGCGCAGCGGCCGCCGCCGCCGCCCGATCTCGTCCCCCAATTCCCGCTGATCCGCGACGCGACGCGTGCCTTCTCCTTGCCCTGCATCGAGGAGGATGGGCTGGAGGCCGACGACATCATCGCCTGCTACGCCAAGGCCGCGCTCGCCGAGGACTGGAAGGTGACGATCGTCTCGTCGGACAAGGATCTGATGCAGCTGATCGAGGACGGCCGGCTCGATCTCTACGACACGATGAACGACCGCCGCATCGGCTGCGATTACGTAATCGAGAAGTTCGGAGTCGGGCCGGACAGGCTCGGCGACGTCCTCGCCTTGATGGGCGACAGCGTCGACAACGTCCCCGGCGTTCCCGGCGTCGGGCCGAAGACGGCCGCCCAGCTCATCCAGGACTATGGCGATCTCGAAAGCGTCCTCGCCAATGCCGACGAGATCAAGAAGCCCAAGCTCAAGCAGAATCTGATCGAGCATGCCGATATGGCGCGCCTGTCGCGCGAGCTCGTGCGTCTGGTCTGCGATTCGCCGCTCCCCGAGCCGCTCGCCGCGCTCGAGATGAAGGGCATTCCGAAAGAACCTTTGCGCGAGTTCCTCGCCGATCAGGGCTTCAAGTCGCTTCTCGCCCGGCTGGAGGGCACGTCGCAGGTCGAGGCGCCGTCCGATTCTCCGTCGGTCCGGCCCGTTCAGGCCGAGGTCCGCCCGGAGCCGAAGATCGATCGCTCGGCCTATGAGACGGTCGTCACCGAGGACGCGCTCGACCGCTGGATCGCGGAAGCGCGCTTCAACGGCTTCCTCGCGCTCGATACCGAGACGGACGGCTACGACTGCGTCACCGCCAAGCTGGTCGGCATCAGCCTCGCCACCGAATGCGGGAAAGCCTGCTACGTCCCGCTCGAGCATGGCGGGCACGATCTGCTCAGCGAGCGGCCCGATCAGCTTCCGGCGGATCTCGTGCTGGCGAAGCTGAAGCCGCTGCTCGAGGATCCGGCGGTCCTCAAGATCGGCCACAATTTCAAGTTCGACTGGATCGTCTTCAACGTCCGCGGGATCGACGTCGCCCCGCTCGACGATACGCTCGTGATGAGCTTCAACCTCGATGCCGGCGGGCTCAACAGCCATGCGATGGACGATCTCGCGAAGAAGCACCTCGATCACGACTGCCTGACCTTCAAGGAGGTCTGCGGATCGGGCCAGAAGCAGATCACGTTCGACAAGGTGCCGCTGGAGCGGGCGACCGAATATGCCGCCGAGGACGCGGACGTAACGTTGCGCCTTCATAAGCGCTTCAAAGTGCGACTTCCCCACGAGCGTGTCGCCCGCGTCTACGAGAATGTCGACCGGCCGCTGGTGCCGGTGGTGGCGCGGATGGAGCGGGAGGGCGTGCTCGTCGATCGCGAGGAGCTGTCACGGCTCAGCCAGGAGTTCCAGACCCAGATTAGCGCGCTCGAGGAACGCATCTGCGGAGAGGCCGGCTGCCAGTTCACCATCGGCTCGCCGCAGCAGCTCGGCGACGTTCTCTTCAATCAAATGGGCCTCAAGGGCGGGCGCAAGGGCAAGTCGGGCACCTGGTCGACCGACGTCAACGAGCTCGAGCGCCTGTCGCGCGAAGGCGTGCCGATCGCCAGCCTCGTGCTCGAATGGCGCCAGCTCTCGAAGCTCAAGTCGACCTATACCGACGCGCTCCAGCAGCAGATCAACAAGCGCACCGGCCGCGTCCACACCTGCTATTCGCTGTCCGGCGCTCAGACCGGGCGGCTCTCCTCGACCGACCCCAATCTCCAGAACATCCCGATCCGCACCGAGATCGGCCGCCGCATCCGCGATGCCTTCGTCGCCGCGCCCGGCTACGTCATGCTCTCGGCCGATTATTCGCAGATCGAGCTTCGCCTCGCCGCCCACATGGCCGACGTGCCGCAGCTACGCGATGCCTTCTCCCGCGGCGACGACATCCATTCGATGACCGCGCAGGAGCTGTTCGGGGAGGTCACGCGCGACACCCGCGCCTCCGCCAAGACGATCAACTTCGCGATCCTGTACGGCATCTCGCGCTGGGGCCTGGCTGGGCGACTCTCGATCACCGCGGACGAGGCGCAGGCCATGATCGACCGCTATTTCGACCGCTTCCCCGGGATCCGCGACTATATCCACGCGCGGCTCACCGAGGTCCGCGAGACCGGCTTCACCACCACCCTGTTCGGCCGCAAGACCCACTTTCCGAGCATCAGATCAAAGGTCCAGCACGAGCGCCAGGGCGCCGAGCGCGCCGCCATCAATGCCCCGATCCAGGGAACCAGCGCCGATATCATCAAGCGCGCCATGACCCGCATGTGCCCCGCGCTCGACGCGGCCGGGCTCGGCGCCACGCGCATGCTGCTCCAGGTCCACGACGAGCTCGTGTTCGAAGTGCCCGAGGCGGACGCGGAGCGCGCCGGGCAGGTCGTCCGCAGCGTGATGGAGAACGCGGCCGCGCCGGCGGTGAAGCTCTCCGTCCCCCTCGGAGTCGAGATCGGCACCGGGCGGAACTGGGGCGCCGCCCATTGACCACCGCGCCGGCGCCTCCCGCCGACGACATCGCCGCGCTCGCACGCGGCGGCAGGACGAACTTCTTCGGCTTCCTGATCCGGCTGGTCGCCCGCCTGCCCTTCCTGTTCATCGCCGGCCACTGGTACGGGCCCGAGACCCTCGGCCGCTTCGCTTACGCGGTGATCGTGATGGAGCTGGCGGCCCAGCTTGCGACGATGGGGCTGAAGCGCGGGCTCGCCCAGCAGCTCGCCGGCACAGTCAAGCCCCATGTGTGCATCGTCTGGGACGGCCTGCTCGCCGCCTTCATCGCCTCGGCCGCGGCGAGCGCGATCCTGATGCTCTTCCCGCAGGCGATGTTCCCGCGCGGCGACGTCTATGGCGCCGACTGGCTGCTGCCGCTGGTCATCTTCGGGATCGCCGGCGCGGATGTCGCGCTGGCGGCGCTCGCCTACCGTCACGACGTCGCCGCGACCGTGCAGGTCCGGGCGATCGTCGAGCCCTGGACGATCAGCATAGCGGCGGGGGTGCTGTGGTACTTCACGCCGCGCGACGGCCTCATCATCGCCTACGTCGTCTCCGTCGTCGCCGGCCTTGCCGCGGCGATGTGGCGGCTCTTGTGGAGCTATGGCCGCCCCCGCGGATGGAAACCCAATCCGGCCGAGATATTGCGGATGGCGCGGCGGAACGTCCCGCTCGCCGCTGCCGACGCGATCGAATGGGGCTCGCGCCGGCTCGACATCGCCATCCTCGGCCTGTTCGTCTCGCCGGCGGTGATCGGCGTCTATTATGTCGCGCAGAACATCGCCTCGCTGCCGCAGAAGCTGAAGACGAGCTTCGACCCGATCCTCGCTCCGGTCATCACCCAGAAGCTCGCCGAGGGCGACCGCGCCGCGGTCGCCCGGCAGGTGCGGCAGGTCGGCTTCTGGATCATCGCCGCCCAGGCCGGGATCGCGCTCGCGCTGGGGATCCCGGGCGAGGCGATCATGGGCCTGTTCGGCGAAGGCGCCGCTTTCGTCAGCGGCACCGCCGCCCTCGTCTTCCTGCTCGCCGCCGAGGTGGTCGCGGCCACTGCCGTCGTGTCCGAAGCGGCCCTCGTCTACGTCGCGCGTCACCGCAACCTCTTGATCTCGCTGCTGATGCTCGCGATCCAGGCGGTGCTGACGCTTTCGGTCATCCTGCTCCTCGAGAACGTCCGGCTGCCGCTGACGCCGGTTGAGGTCGAGGCGTGGCAGGGCGCGGGTGCGGCGCTCGCGCTCGCGCTCGCGCTGGGGCTCGCCTCGATCCTCAAGGCACGGCTGCTTTGCCGGCTGCTCGACGCGGGCGTCCAGGGGTGGCGCTGGCCGCTCCTGTGGGCGGCGGCGGCGGCGGTGATCGTCGGCTTTGCCGCGGTCCAGTTCCCCTCATGGGTGCAGCTCGCCTTCGGCGTACCGCTGATCATGGCCGCCTTCGGGATCACCGTCTGGTACCGCGGCTTCACCGAGGAGGACCGGGTGCTCTTCAAGCTGCACAAGGTCGAAGCGCCGACGCTGCCGCCGCCGGGAACGGGCCCGACCGTGCCGTGAATTCAGTGGCGGAAGTGGCGCATGCCGGTGAAGACCATCGCGAGCCCGGCTTCGTCGGCGGCGGCGATCACCTCCTCGTCGCGGATCGAGCCGCCGGGCTGGATCACCGCCGTCGCCCCGGCCTCGACGGCAGCGAGCAGGCCGTCCGCGAACGGGAAGAAGGCGTCCGACGCGACGGCCGAGCCGATCGTCCGCGGCTCCGCCCACCCGGCCTTCTCCGCCGCGTCGCGCGCCTTCCACGCGGCGATCCGCGCCGATTCGAGCCGGTTCATCTGCCCCGCCCCGATGCCGGCGGTGGCGCCGTCCCTGGCATAGACGATGGCGTTGGACTTGACGTGCTTGGCGACCGTCCAGGCGAACAGGCAGTCGCGCAGCTCCCGTTCCGTCGGGGCTCGCATCGTCACCACCTTGAGGTCAGCCTCCGACAGGCGGCCGTTGTCGCGCGACTGGACGAGATAGCCGCCAGCGATCGATTTCAGCGTCAGCCCCGGCCGGTGCGGATCCGCCAGCGCGCCCGTGAGGAGCAGGCGGAGGTTCTTCTTGCGCGCGAACACCGCGTGCGCCGCCTCGTCGGCATCGGGCGCGATCACCACCTCCGTGAAGATAGACGTGATCGCCTCCGCCGCCGCAGCGTCGAGCGGCGCGTTGACGGCGACGATGCCACCGAAGGCTGAGACCGGATCGCAGGCGAGCGCCTCCTCATATGCGCCCAGCAGGTCGGCCGCGACGGCAACGCCGCACGGGTTGGCATGCTTGACGATGACGCAGGCGGGGCCGGCGTCGCGGAACTCGGCCATCAGCTCGAGCGCCGCGTCGGCGTCGTTGTAATTGTTGTAGCTGAGCTCCTTGCCCTGCACCTGCTCCGCCTGCGCGATGCCGCGGCTCGCGGGACCCGCGGGAAGGTAGAGCGCGGCCTGCTGGTGCGGGTTCTCGCCGTAGCGCAGCGCCTCTCCGCGCTTCAGCGTGAGCGGCAGCGTCTCCGGGAAGGTCTCCCGCTGATCGGCGAAGGCGAACCACTGGGCGATCGCCGAATCGTAGGCGGCGGTCGCCGCAAAGGCCTTGGCGGCGAGCCGGCGGCGCAGCTCCAGCGAGGTCGTGCCGCCGTTCGCGTCCAGCCCCGCAATCAGCTCGGCATAGTCGGCGGGATCCGTGACGATGGCGACGAAGGCGTGGTTCTTGGCGGCGGAGCGGACCATCGAGGGACCGCCGATGTCGATATTCTCGATCACCTCGTCGCGGCCCGCACCGCGCGCGACCGTTTGCGCGAACGGATAGAGATTGACGACGACGAGGTCGATCGCGCCGATCCCGTGCGCCTCCATCGCCGCCCTGTGCTCGGGATCGTCGCGGACGGCGAGGAGGCCGCCATGGACCTTGGGGTGGAGCGTCTTCACCCGCCCGTCCATCATCTCGGGAAAGCCGGTCAGCTCCGAGACGTCGCGCACCTCCAGGCCGGCGTCCCGCAGGGCCTTGGCGGTGCCGCCGGTCGAGACCAGCTCGACGCCGTGCCGCGCCAGCGCCTGCCCCAGCTCGGCCAGCCCGGTCTTGTCGGAGACCGACAGGAGGGCGCGGGCGATCTTCACGTCGGTCATGTCACTCTTCCACGAAGCCTAGCTGGCGCGGCGGAGCTGCCACGAGATGGTGATCCCGTCCGGCGGCGTTTCGCCCGCGATGACGAGCTGCAGCGTCGACTGCGGCCGCGCCTCGCCGTCCATCCACAGGCTCTCCTCGACGACGAGCGAGCCGCCGCGGCAGCGGAACTGCCAGACGATCTTGCCACGCACCCGCAGCAGCGCGCCCTGTCCGTCGGCCGTGGTTGTGACTTCCACCAAGGGGGCGAGATGGAAGCGGACGGCAAAGGGCGTCGTCGCCGCGCGCTTCTTCTTGCCCTCGGCGAGCAGCTTGTCCTCGCCGCGCAGCTCGCGCCCGTCCGGCTGGAGGATCAGCTGGCGCTCGTGGACGAAGCCGAACCGGCGGACATAGCCGTCATGGCTGGCCTCGACGCGGATGATCCCCGCCGTCTCGTCGCGCGCCATCTCGACCTGCCCGACGCCCTTCCCCAGCGAGCCGTCCTCATGGATCGCGGTCGAGTTGCGGTCGCCCAGCGTCAGCGTCGAAAAGGCGGCGGTGGTGCGCAGCGCCCGGACGAGGTCCTCGGGAAGCGCGTCCTCCGCCTCGCCGACGCCGCCGCAGTTGACGACCAGCCGGTCGGGGCCGTCGCTCAGCTCGAAGGCTAGCGTCGAGGCGCAGCCGCCGGAGAGGACGCGGGTCGGCGGCGGGGGCGCCGCGTCGAAGACGAGGACGCTGCTCTTCGCCAGAGCGCGCTGATAGCCCCAGCCGCCGGCGAGCCGCAGCGGCCGCGGCGCCTCGACGCCGGACCCTTCGACCGCGGCGGCGACGCGGCGCGCGTCGAGCGCGTTGCCGCCCTGCCAGCTGGAAAGCCCGCCGTCGCCCAGCGTCGCGCCGAGCAGGGCCGCGACCGAGCCCTCCAGCGCCTCGGCGACCGCTTCGGGCATGTCGCGGCCCGCGGCGATATAGGCGGTGCGCAGCTGCGACAGCGTCTCGACGAGGGCGAGCTGCTCCATCGGGGACCGGCTGTGGAGGCCGCCGTCGTCATGGAGCGAGCCGGCGATCGCACGGGCGATGCCGGCCTCGCCGATCCTCAGCCGCGCCGCGCCGCCCTGAACGACCAGGCCCGCGCAGATCACGCCCGCCCAGGCGGTGATCCGCTTCAGGCCCGGCGGCGCCTTGCCGGCGCTGCGCTCCGCGTGGCGCGCGCCGCGTGCGAGCGTGTTGAGGAGGGCGGCGCGGTAGTTCGTGTCGCGGCTGGAAAGGATGTAAGGCGCATAGGCCGTCCAGAAGAGGATGCGGCGGCCCCACAGGTCCGCCCGCCACGCGCGCTCGCTCACCTGTCCGGCATGGGCCTCGAGCCAGAGGGCGGTGAGCTTCTCGGCAAGCTTGGAGGCGCGCTCCCGCGTGGCGGCGGCGGCGATGTCGCGCAGCCAGGCGAAGCTCTGGAGATGATCCGAGACGTCGCGCGGCAGCGAGGCGTCGGTGAAATCGATCTGCTCGACGGGAATCTGGATGTGGCGCCGGACGAAGAGGCCGCGCAGCAGCGCCTCGCCCGCCGCCTTGTCGCCGGCGACCGGGTCCTTCGGCACCGCGAGCAGCCGGAGCGGCGCGCGTCCCCTGAGGCGAAGCGCGTGAAACGGGGTGCGCCAGGCGAAGCGATGGAAATAATAAGCGACCCGCTCGGCGAGCGAGACGCCGCGGCCGTCGGCGACCCGGATCAGCCGCTTGCCCGGCTCGATCTCCTCCTCGCCGCCCGCCGCCTCGACCCCGCCCGCCGCGCTCATCCCCTCAGCGCCCGGATGTTCTCGGCATAATGCTCGGGTCCGCCGCGGAAGCTGGCGGTTCCGGCGACGAGCACGTCGGCTCCCGCCTCGATCGCCTGCCGCGCCGTCGCGGCATCGATGCCGCCGTCGACCTCGAGGTCGATCCGCTTGCCGATCTTGTCGATCTGCTTCCTGATCGCCTCGATCTTGCGGAGCTGGCTGGCGATGAAGCTCTGCCCGCCGAAGCCCGGATTGACGCTCATCACCAGGACGAGATCGACCTCCTCGAGCACATAATCGAGCGTCTTGGCGGGCGTGGCCGGGTTCAGCGAGACGCCGGCGCGCTTGCCGAGCGCCTTGATCGCCTGGATCGTGCGGTGAAGGTGAGGCCCGGCTTCGGGGTGGACGGTGATGATGTCGGCGCCCGCCTCCGCGAAGGCGGCGACGAACGGATCGACCGGAGAGATCATCAAATGGACGTCGAAGGGCTTGGCCGTATGCGGCCGCAGCGCCTTCACCACCGAGGGGCCGATGGTGAGGTTCGGCACGAAATGGCCGTCCATGACGTCGACATGGATCCAGTCCGCGCCTGCGGCGTCGATCGCGCGCACCTCCTCGCCGAGCTTCGCGAAGTCGGCGGAGAGGATCGAGGGGGCGATGCGGACGGGATGGGGCACGGCGGCAGGATTAGCCGTGGCGCCCCCGCCTGTCACCTGCGGCGGAAGCGCGCGACGAAGAAGCTGTCGGCGCCGCCTTCGGCCTCGAACGTGCCGGGAAGGATCCGCAGCCACCCCCGCGCGTCGGGCTCCAGCCCCGCCGGCAGCTCGTCCGGCCGGATCGGCACGAGCTCGAAGTCGATCCGCGACGCGAGCAACGCTTCGGCGATGGCCTCGCCCTCCTGCGGCTCGAGCGAGCAGACCGAATAGACCAAAGTCCCGCCGCCGCGCTTCACCCACTCGGCGGCGCGGCCGAGCATCGCCCTCTGCGCCTCGGCAAGCTCCGCGATCGCGCGCGGGCGGACGCGATGGAGCACGTCGGGGTGCCGGCGGTAGATGCCGGTGGCGGAACAGGGCGCGTCGAGCAGGACCGCGTCGGAAGGCTCCCGCGGCTGCCACTTCAGCACGTCGCCGGCCAGGATCTCCGCTTCGAGACCGGTGCGGGCGAGATTCTCCCGCAGCCGCGACAGGCGGTCCTGCGAAACATCGAGCGCGGTGACGCGGAAGCCGGCCGCGGCGAGCTGCATCGTCTTCCCGCCGGGAGCCGCGCAGAGATCGAGCGCCGTCCGCCCCTGCCCGTGCCCCTGCCCCTCGCCGAAGAGCCGCGCCGGAATCGCGGCGGAGATGTCCTGCACCCACCATTTGCCCTCGCCATAGCCGGTGAGGCCGGCGACAGCGGTGCCGCGGGCGAGGCGGAGATGCCCCGGCATGAGGCTAATGCCCTCCTCCCCCGCCGGCGGCTCGCCGATCAGGTCGAGCGGCGGCGGCACGGCGATGAGGCGCGCCGCTGCAGCCACGACGTCATCGCCCCAGGCGCTTTGCCAGCGCGCTTCGACATCTTGCGGGAGCGATGGCGGCGAAGGGAGGGACGCCTTTCGCCGCATCAGCGCGCCGAAGACGCCGTGGACCAGCCGCCGCGGCCCGCCGTCGACGAGCGGCAGCACCGTCGAGATGGCGGCGTGGGGCGGCGTGCCGAGCGCCAGCGCCTGGACGAGCGCGATCCTCAGCGCGAAGCGGGCCTTGGCGTCGTCGGGCAGCCGCTGCTTCGTCGCGCCGTCGATCAGCGCGTCGAGGTCCGGGAGGCGGCGCAGCGCTTCGGCGGCGATGGCGTGGGCGAAGCCGCGGTCGTCGGCGCGGTCGAGGTCGCGCGCGGCGACGTCGAGCGCCGCCTCGAGCGGCAGGCCCTTGCGCAGCACCGCATCGAGCAGGCGCAGCGCCGCCCGCCGCGAGGCGGTGCCCGCAGCATCGCCGCGTTCGGATCGGTCTTGCGGTCGCGCCATCGGCGGGCGACATGTGGCCGCGAGCATCGCCAGTCAATCGGAACCCTCATGCCCGGCAAGCGCCCGCCTCATCTGAAGCCGCCCGCTCATCTCTCGAAGAGCCCGCCCGTTCCCGAGCCGCAGCCGGGGCCGGACGCGGCCGAATCCGGCGGTCCCAAGGGCCCGGAGCCGACCCGCTACGGCGACTGGGAGAAGAAGGGGATCTGCTGGGACTTCTAGACGCCCTCGGGCCTGAGCGGCCGCGAGAGCAGCCCGTCCATCGCCTCGTCCACCGAGACTTCGCCCGCGAGCAGCGCGCAGACTGCGGCGACGATCGGCATGTCGACGCCGAGCGCGGCGGCGGCGCGCTTGAGCACCGGCGCCGTATAGGCGCCCTCGGCCACCGTCCGCCGGTCCGCGAGCAGCTCCGCCGCCTGCCGTCCCTGACCCATGCCCTTGCCCAGGCTGAAGTTGCGCGAGCTGGTCGAAGTACAGGTGAGGACGAGGTCCCCCAGCCCGGCCAGCCCGGCCAGCGTCTCGGCTTGCGCACCCTTGGCGAGGCCGAAACGCGTCATCTCGGCGAAGCCGCGCGAGATCAGGGCCGCGCGCGCGTTGAGGCCGAGCCCCCGCCCCTCGACCACCCCGCAGGCGATCGCCAGCACGTTCTTGACCGCGCCGCCGACCTCGGCCCCGGCGACGTCGTCGGAAAGATAAGGCCGGAAGAAAGGGCGCGCGAGGCGCCGGACGAGGAGCTCGCCGGTGCGCCGGTCCTCGGCCGCGAGCGTCACCGCCGCCGGGCGGCCGGCCGCGACCTCATGGGCGAAGGTCGGCCCTGACAGGACGGCGAGGCTGCAGTCGGGCAGGACCTCGTGCGCCACCTCGTGCATCAGCCGTCCCGTCGCATCCTCGATGCCTTTGGAGCACAGGACCAGCGTCTTGCCCGCGGCGCGAAGCTGCCCGAGGACGGCACGGGTGTGCTGCGCGGGCGTCACGACCAGCAGCGCGTCGCAGGCCTCGAGCTCGCCGAGCCCCGCCGTCGCCCGCAGCGAGGGCGAGAGCGTCACGCCGGGCAGGAACAGCGGGTTCTCGCGGCGCTCGTTGATCCCTTCGACGACCTCCGGCTCGCGCGCCCAGATCAGCGTCTCCTCCCCGCCGCAGGCCGCGACCTGCGCCAGCGCGGTGCCCCAGGCGCCACCGCCGACGACACCGATCCTCATGCCTTCACCCCGGCGCCGCGCGCCTTCTCCGCATCCGGATCGAGCGGCCAGCGGGCGCGGGCGGGGGCGTCGAGCCCGTCGGTCAGCCCGGCCTCGAAGCGCATCGCCCCGGCCCAGGCGATCATCGCCGCATTGTCGGTGCACAGCCACAAAGGAGGCGCCACGAAGGGAAGCCTGCGGGAGGCGGCGAGATCGGTGAGCGCGCTCCGGATCCGGCCGTTGGCGGCCACGCCGCCCGCGACGACCAGCGCCCGCGCCTCCGGCACCGTGGCGAGCGCGCGGGCGGTGCGGTCGACGAGGCAGTCGACCACCGCCTGCTGGAAGGAGGCGGCAATGTCCTCGGCCGTCCAGCGGCCGCTGTCGCGGGCGCGCAGCACCGCGCTCTTCAGGCCGGCGAACGAGAAATGAGGCTCGCCGGAGCCGACCAGCGGCCGGGGCAGCGGCACGGCGCGGGGGTCGCCGTCCGCCGCAACCCGCTCGATGGCCGGCCCGCCGGGATAGCCGAGGCCGAGAAGCTTCGCTGATTTGTCGAACGCCTCGCCCGCCGCATCGTCGATCGTCGTCGCCAGGCGCCGGTAGCGTCCGACTCCCTCGACGAAGAGGAGCTGGCAGTGGCCACCGGAGACGAGCAGCAGCAGATAGGGGAAATGGAGGTCCGGCTCGGTCAGCATCGGCGAGAGCGCATGGCCCTCGAGATGGTTGACGGCGACCAACGGCTTGCCCGCCGCCAGCGCCAGCCCCTTGGCGGTGACGAGGCCGACCATGACGCCGCCGATCAGCCCCGGCCCCGCCGTCGCCGCGACCGCGTCCACCCGATCGAGCCGCACGCCCGCCTCGGCGAGCACCTCCTCGATGAGACGCGGCAGGATCTCGACATGGGCGCGCGCCGCGATCTCCGGGACGACGCCGCCATAAGGCCGGTGCGCCACCTCCTGCCCGGCGAGCCGGTGGGCGAGGATGCGCCGGTCCGAGGTCACCAGCGCCGCCGCGGTCTCGTCGCAGCTCGATTCGAGGCCGAGGATCAGGGTCACGCCGCTTCCCTGCCACTTGCGAAGCGGCTAGTTCAAGCGGCGCATGATCGACCTCCTTCGCATCGGCACCCGCGGCTCGCCGCTCGCGCTCGCCCAGGCGCGCCTCGTCGCCGAGGCGCTGCGCGACGCCCATGGCTGGGGCCCGGAGCGGATCGAGATCGTCGCCATGACGACGACGGGCGACGTGATCACCGATCGTCCGCTCGCCGAAGTCGGGGGCAAGGGACTCTGGACCAAGGAGCTCGACCGCGCATTGATGATGGGCGTCACCGACATCTCGGTCCATTCGATGAAGGACGTCGAAACGATCCGGCCGCCGGAGCTCGAGGTGGTCGCGATGCTGCCGCGCGCCGACGTGCGCGACCGCCTGGTCGGCGCCGACAGCATCGCGGCGCTGGCGGAAGGGGCGCGGGTCGGCACCTCTTCGCCGCGCCGGGCGGCGCAGCTGCTGCGGCGGCGGCCGGACCTCGCCATCGTCCCCTTCCGCGGCAACGTCCAGACCCGCCTTCGGAAGCTCGATCTGGGCGAGGCGGACGCGACCCTGCTCGCCGCCGCCGGGCTCGACCGGCTCGACCACCCGGAGATCGGAACGCCGCTCCCGAACCTGCTCCCCGCGCCGGCGCAGGGCGCGATCGGCATCGAATTGCTCAGGGAGAACCGCCGCCTGCGCCCCGTCATCGAGGCGATCGACCATCGCGACACCCATCTCTGCGTCTCCGCCGAGCGGCGGCTGCTGGAAGGGCTCGGCGGAAGCTGCCGCTCGCCCGTCGCCGCGCTTGCGACGCTCGAGCACGGCCAGATCCGTCTCCAGGCAGAGATCCTGACTGGCGACGGCCGCGACTGCCAGGACCTCGACACCGGCTTTGCAGCGGGCGAGCAGGACGCGCCGCTTGTCCTCGCCCGCGAGCTGCTCCGCAGCGCAGGGCCGAGCCTCAGGGCGTTGTTCGCCGGGTGACCGGGCTCGTCCTGGTGCTGCGACCGGAGCCGGGCGCGAGCGAGACCGCCGCCCGCGCCCGCCGCCTCGGCCTCGAGCCCGTGGCGGCGCCGCTGTTCGCCGTCCGCGCCCTCGCCTGGGAGCCGCCGGATCCGGCGGACTTCGACGCGATCCTCCTCACCAGCGCCAATGGAGCGCGGCACGCCGGACCCGGTCTCGCCGCCTTCCGCCACCTGCCTTGCGTCGCGGTCGGCGAGGCCACCGCCGCCGCGGCGATGCAGGCGGGCTTTCCGGACGTACGCACCGGACCTGGCGACGCCGGCGCGGCCCTCGCCACGATCGGCGACCGGCGCGTGCTCCACCTGTGCGGCCGCGAGCACCTGCCGCTGGACCACGCCCGTCTCGCCCGACGGATCGTCTACGCTTCCGACGCAGTCGGGGAGCTGCCGGAGACGGCACGGGCGGCCCTCGGCGGCGGCGCCCTGGCGCTGATCCATTCACCTCGCGCCGGGGCGCTGTTCGCCTTGCTGGCCGACGCGGCCGGATTGGCGCGGCCGGCGATCGCCCTCGCCGCGATCAGCGAGGCGGCCGCAACGGCGGCAGGGCGCGGCTGGCGCAGCCTCGCGGCGGCGGCGCGGCCGCGCGACGAGGCTTTGCTGGAGCTTGCCGCCGAGCTGTGCAAGAAAGCGCGCGAGGCGGACTGAGTATGGCGAGCGTAGACTATGATCCGGTGACGGGGATGGAGCGGCGGCGCTCCGTCTGGTCCTGGCTCGCGCTCCCGCTGATCGCATTCCTGCTCGGCCTCGCCGCGATGGGGTGGCTGCTCTCTCGCTGGGAGACGGCCGCGCTGTATCTCGGCATCGCTCCCGAGCCGGCGCCCGCCGTCGCGGCCGCTCCTCAGCCGGCTGCGCCCGCGCAGCCCCAGCCGGCGCCCGTCCCCGCCCCCGCTTTGCTGGACGGGGAGCAGCGCCTGGTCATCGATCCCGAGACCCAGCGCCGCGTCACCCGCCTCGAGCAGCGCCTCGCCGAGCTCGACAACGCCTCGCGCGCCGCCGTCGGCAATGCTGACCGCGCCGAGGGCCTGCTCGTCGCCTTCGCCGCCCGGCGCGCGCTCGATCGCGGCGTGCAGCTCGGCTATATCGAGCATCTGCTGCGCCAGCGCTTCGGCCAGACCCAGCCCCAGGCCGTCGGCCTCGTCATCACCGCTGCGCGCCAGCCGGTCACCCTCCAGGAGCTGCAGCGCGAGCTGGAGGAGGTCGGCCCCCGGCTCGCCGCCAGCGGCCCGAACCGCAACTGGTGGCAGGGCCTGAAGCGCGAGCTCGGAAGCCTGATCACCATCCGCCGCGAGGGCACGCAGTCGACCATTCCTTCGGAGCGCCTGCGCCGCGCCCGCGCCCATATGTCGGCCGGCGAGGTCGGTCTGGCGCTCGTCGAGGTACTGCGCATGCCCGGCCGCGCCGAAGCGGGAGCCTGGACCGAAAAGGCGCGGCGCTACGTCGCCGCCCGCTCCGCCCTCGATACGATCGAGACGGCGGCGCTGCTCGACCCGGTCAACCCGCCGCAGGCGCCCGCCAACCAGCGTCCCGCCAACCAGCCGCAGCCCCGGCCCCAGCCGCAGCCGGCCCGCTAGATCTCGAGCAAGGCATAGGGCCGGTCGAGCTCGGCTTCGACGACGAACCGCGCACAATTGTAGACCGGAACTCCGCGCGCCGTCGCGCCCCGGTAGCGGCCGCGATGGGCGTGGCCGTGGACCACGGCCTTGACGTTGTCGAAGCGGTCGACTGCATCGGCCAGGCGGGAGGTGCCGAGGAACGGATAGATTTCCAGCGGCTCGCCTTCGACCGTCTCCGCGATCGGCGCGTAGTGCAGGACCGCGACGATGCGCTCGGTGCGAAGCGAGCGAAGCGCGTTCTCCAGCTTCCTCGCCTCGCCGATCGCCTCGTCGACGAACGCCTTGATCGCGTCCTCTCCGAACGCGCCGAGCTCGCCGCGGCCGAAGCCGCCGAGAAAGCCTTTTACGCCGGCGAAGCCGACGCCTTCGATCACCACCGCCTGCTCGTCGAGCATGGTGACGCCCGCCTGCTCGAGGATGCGGAGCACTTCCTCGGTCTCGCCGGCCTCGACATCGTGGTTGCCGAGCACGGCCACCGTCGGGATGGTGAGGTGCTTGAGGTCCTCGGCAAGGATCTCGGCCTCGCGGACCTTGCCGAAATTGGTGAGGTCGCCGCACAAAGCCGCCACGTCCGCCGCCTGCGACATCTCGGCGAAGAGGTCGCGGAACTGGTTCTCGCTGTGCTCCGAGACGTGGAGGTCGCCGATCGCCGCGAGGGTGATGCTGTCCTTCGGCTCAGTGCTTCGGTCGCTCATGCTTCTCGTCCACTCCCTTGCCGACGACGTCCGCGAAGCCCCATTCGGTGACGTCGACGACATAGTCGGTCGGGCTGATCAGGCGGCCGCGGCAGATCTTGATCGAGGCCGGCGGCATGTCGTCCTGCGCCTTCAGCCGCTCGATCAGCTCCTCGTAGAGCCAGCGCGGAATGAGGTCCCGCTCGGTCGGGTACACGAAGCGGAAGTTGAGGACGTTGATCAGCAGCACCTCCCAGTAGAGCTCCATGTTCGAGAGCAGCCACTGCCAGTCGATCTCCTCGTGCTTGATCAGGATGGTGTGGACAATGTCGGCCCCGTCGTAGCGGTAGCGCGTCTGCAGGAAGAGCTTGGAGAGGATGAACTGGGTCGGAGGCGTCACCCGGACGTTGGTCCCGTAGACCTCGGCCTCGTAGACTTCCTGGAACCACTCGTCGGTGATCGGGATCGAGGCCGAGGAGATGTTGAAGATCACGTCGAAGAAGTGCTCGCCGCGCCAGACCTTTCCGATCCAGCGCTCGTCCTCCATCTCGATCTCATAGCCCTGGCCCTTGAAGAAGGAGAGGATCTTGGGGGCATCGGACGGCTTGCAGAAGACGTCGAGATCCTTGGTCGGCCGGGTGATGCCGGTGAAGCAGGAGAGGGCGTAGGTCCCGGACAGGAGGAAGGGGATGCCGCTCTCCTTCAAGAGCCGCAGGCTCTCGACGTAGAAGCCGATCGCTTCCGGCGGCGGCTCGAATGCCGACGAATCGAACTTGTCCAGCTGGGTGCTCACGGGCCCGAGAACGGGGCGCAGGGCGATGCGGTTCCGGCCAACCCCGGAGCGCCCTCGGTTTCGGCTGGCGGCGGGAGCGCCGCGGCGCCACTACAGCCAAAAATGGGAGGAGAACGGGGCGTCAAAGGTTTCAGGCCAGCAGTGACGCTGGCCGGGTGGCGCTCGGCGAACCGAGCGCGATTCAACCCGAGTTCCGCCATGAAGCGGGCGGAGCCGCAGGCGCTGTCGACGCGAATTGGTTGTCGGCCGATCTATCAAGCCTGTCTGGTCCCGCGCTTTACGTCTGGATAAGCCTGTGGGCTGTGGTGCTCGGCAGTTGACGGCGCCGCCAAACTCTGATTCTTATGGCGACCGAAGGGGAGCGGTGGATGCGAGCAGCTCAGTCCAGGCCTGATAGGCGAGCTGAGTGACCTGCCGCCCCCGACACGCGCACGGGGACCTCAGCTTGATCCATCATACCCAATCCTTTGCGCCCGATTGACTGCTGTTCTTGGCATGTTCAAGGAACGTTGGGGTAGCGAAAACGATTTTGCGGTATTCCAAATTGAGGTGTGACATGGCGAACATCGAAATTCCCTCCGACCAAGCGGTCGTGGATGCTCTTGCGGAGCTGGGCGGGCGCGCCACAGCTGTTCGTCTCTGCCACGCGCTCGTGGTGGCGGGCCATCCCATCCGCCAGAGCCAGCTGGCGATCCAGCGCGCCGCTGAACGGGGCCGTATTGAGATAAACAGCGATTGGTCTCTAAGCGTCGCCAAGGAGGTGCTGGCGGCGTAGCAGCGTTGAGCTGGACGCAGGCCGACCGCGACCGGAGGCAGTACAGGAACAAGCAAGGCGACCAGCGATGCCAGTCCGAACGGGATCGCGATCGCATCCTCTACTCTTCGGCCTTCCACCGACTTGCCGGCATCACTCAGATCGTCCGCGCAGGGGAAGGCGGCGTATTCCACACCCGTCAACAGCATACGATCAAGGTCGCCCAAGTTGGTCGGCGCCTTGCCCAGAAGCTGCTGCGGGAGCAAGAGGATGAGGCCGCGCTTCGCGGGCTCGATCCGGAGGTTGTAGAGGCGGCGTGCCTCGCACACGACTTGGGGCACCCTCCTTTTGGACACATCGGGGAGCACACGCTGCACGAGCTCGTTGCGCCCGCAGACGCAGACGGCTTCGAGGGCAACGCGCAGTCGTTCCGAATTTTAACGAAGCTAGCAGTGCGCTTCCCTGATGTGGACGGAATGGACCTCACGCGGGCGACGCTGGCGGCCAGCCTCAAATATCCTTGGTTCAGGGAAGCTGCCGGCAAAAAGAGCACCAAGTGGGCGGCGTACCAATCAGAAGCCGAAGCCTTCCAATTTGCGCGTGAGTTTCACACGCACGACGAGAAGACGCTTGAGGCCGAGCTGATGGATTGGGCAGACGATGTCGCCTACTCTGTTCATGACCTCGAAGATTTCCACCGCTGCAACGCGCTTCCGTGGCACCGCGTATTCGATGAGCGCGAGCGGATCATTCGACACGCTCTTCGTGGAGAAGGAGCGGATTCCCCCCGGGGTGAGCGCCTGAATGCCGCCTACACTCGCCTGTCGGACTTTCTTCAAGGTACGTATAGCGCGCTGCTATCGGACCCTTACGAGGGGAGCCGTGAGCAGCGCGAGCAACTCAGGCGTATGACCTCGCACCTCATCGGTCGATACATCGGCTCGATCCGCATCAACCCCGAGCCGGAAACCCCCAAGGCGGTCCTGTTCAACGAGGATGAGGTTGATGAGGTGGCGATCCTGAAGCAGATCACCCGCGACTACATCATCGGGAGCCCAACGCTGGCTGCTCAACAACACGGCCAGAAGCGCATCATCAAAGAGCTCTTCGAGGCCCTCGCTGCTGACGTGAACAATGAGCGTGGCTTTCCGGCATTTCTGCCTGTGCGCCTCCGCTACCTCCGGCCCATAGCAGCCGTAAGCACCACGCGATTCGTAGCCGACTGTATCGCGAGCTTGTCAGAGGCGGAAGCCGTGGCGCTCCATGGGCGCCTCACCGGCGCGGTGAGTGGATCCGTCTTGGATCCCATCGTCCGGTGACGACACAATTCCGATACCCCACGCCGATCTGGCGTGAGCACGTAAAATCGGGAAGAAATGGAGCGGGCGAAGGGATTCGAACCCTCGACCCCAACCTTGGCAAGGTTGTGCTCTACCCCTGAGCTACGCCCGCTCGGCGGATCGCACCGCGACACGCGGGCAATCAAGGTGGCGGGCTGCTAGCATGGGGTATCGGCACCCGCAACCCCCGATTGCAAGGGCTTGGCAGACCGGCACCCGATCCCACATAGGGTGCGCAGAAGATCGGCTGGAGAGAGCAAACGTGGCGACATTGGGCATGACTGCCGCCGAACGCGAGGCGCTG
>DASWMB010000064.1:0-10772 GCA_036399955.1 Allosphingosinicella sp.
CCCTTCGAGGGGAGTGGCGCGCGCAGCGCGACGGAGGGGTGTCAGCGGTTGAGGATCTTCGCCGGCGCAGACACCCCTCCACCGCGCTTCGCGCGGTCCCCCTCCCCTTGCAGGGGAGGATTGGATAAGGCGTCGCGATGCGCCTCGCCTTCATGGGAACGCCGGATTTCGCGGTGCCGACGCTCGACGCCCTGCTCGAGGCGGGGCACGAGGTGGCGGCGGTCTATACGCAGCCGCCGCGGCCGGGCGGGCGGCGCGGCCGCGAGCTCGTTCCCTCGCCGGTCCACGGGCGGGCCGAAGCGGCGGGGATCGAGGTGCGGACGCCGCCCTCGCTCCGTGACCCGCACGAGCAGGAGCAGTTCCGCATGCTCACGCTCGACGTCGCCGTGGTCGCGGCCTACGGCCTCATCCTGCCGGTGCCGGTGCTGGAGGCGCCGAGGCTCGGCTGCCTCAACGTCCACGGCTCGATCCTGCCGCGCTGGAGGGGCGCCGCGCCGATCCAGCGCGCGATCCTCGCCGGCGACGAGCGCACCGGCGTCGCGATCATGCAGATGGAGGAAGGGCTCGATACCGGCCCCGTCTTCGCGGTGCGCGAGACCGAGGTGGACGGGAAGACCGCAGGCGAGCTGACGGCGGAGCTGGCGGCTGTCGGCGCAGCGCTGATGGCGGAGGTGCTGGAGCGGATCGGAGAGCTGACTCCGGTGCCTCAGCCGGAGGACGGCGTCACCTATGCCCGCAAGATCGAGAAGCAGGAGGCGCGGCTCGACTTCGCGCGGCCCGCGGCGAAGCTCGAGCGGCAGATCCGCGCGTTCAACCCCGCGCCCGGAGCCTGGTTCGAGCTCGCCGGCGAGCGGATCAAGGTCCACTCGGCCGAGCTGGCCGGCTTCGCGGGTCCGCCCGGGACCGTGATGGACGAGGCTCTGACCATCGCCTGCGGACAAGCGGCTCTCAGGCCGACGGCGCTGCAGCGCGCAGGACGCGGCGTCATGACGGCAGAAGAGCTGCTGAGAGGCTTCCCGATCCCGCCGGGGACGAAGCTCTCGTGACGCGCTTCCGCCTCGTGATCGAATATGACGGGCGTCCGTTCATGGGCTGGCAGCGCCAGGCGCACGGGCCGTCGGTCCAGCAGGCGCTGGAGGAGGCGGCGAAGGCGATCACCGGCGAGGCCGCGACCTTCCATGGCGCGGGGCGGACCGACGCCGGCGTGCACGCGCTGGCCATGGCCGCCCATGTCGACATCGAGCGGCCGATCACCGCCTTCCGCCTCGCCGACGGCCTCAACGCGAAGCTGAGGCCGGCACCGGTGGCGGTGCTGTCGGTCGAGGAGGCGCCGGGCGACTGGCATGCCAGGTTCAGCTGCGTCGGCAGGCGCTACCTCTACCGCATCGTCAACCGCCGGGCGCCGCTGGCGCTGGACGCCGGCCGGGCCTGGCGGGTGCCGGTCGTGCTTCATGCGGACGTCATGAACAAGGCCGCGCAAGTCCTTGTTGGAAAACATGATTTCACCACTTTCCGTTCGGCTCATTGCCAGTCGGAAAGCCCTGTGAAGACGCTCGACCGGCTGACGGTGCGACGCTTCGGCGAAGTGATCGAGATCGAGGCGGCGGCGCGCTCCTTCCTCCACCACCAGGTGCGCTCGATGGTCGGGTGCCTGGAGCTGGTCGGGCGCGGCAAGTGGACCGCGCGGGACCTGCGCAACGCGCTGGAGGCGAAGGACCGCGCGGCGCTCGGCTTCAACGCTCCGCCGGACGGGCTCTACTTCGCCGAAGCTTTGTATCCGGAGGACGTGACCCCGATCGCGAACACGCGCTGAAGCGATTTTTCGAGCATGAGCAACTGCCACAGGAAGCGGCCGTGCTCGGCGCGGCCCGAGATGTGGGCGGCGGCGAGGCGCGCGATCGCTTCCGGATCGAACCAGCGCAGCTCGGCAAAGGCGGGGCTGTACGCGATCGCCTCCGCCTCGCGGCGCAGCGGCCCGCGGAACCAGGCGCTGACCGGCGTCACGAAGCCCATTTTCGGCCGGTGGAGGATCTCGTGAGGGAGGCGCTCCTCGAGCACGCGCTTCATCAGCACCTTGCCCGAGCCGCCGCGGACGCGGGCGGCGATCGGCAGGGACGCTGCGAACTCGACCAGGCGGTGGTCGAGCAGGGGCTCGCGCGCCTCGAGGCTGACCGCCATCGAAGTGCGGTCGACCTTGGTCAGGATGTCGCCCGGGAGCCAGAGCTTGAGGTCGGCATATTGGGCACGGCCGAGCGCGTCGGCGGCGGGAGCGGCGCGCATCGCCTCGACATAGCGGCGCTCGGCGCGGTGGCTGCCGAGAGCCCGTGCGAACTCCGGTGCATAAATGCTTGATCTGACGTGCCAAGAGGTGGCGGTGACCGCGTCGGCATAGGCGTCCTCGCCGGCCCTTCCCAGCGCTTCCAGGGTCGTGCGGGCGCGCAGGAAGCGCGGCGCCCAGTCGAGCTTCGGGTAGACGGAGCCGAGGCGGCCGAGGCCGCGGCGGAGCGGCGCCGGGAGCAGGCTGCGGGCGCGCTCTTCGGCGTGGAAAAAGGCGTGCCGGCGGTAGCCCGCGAAGATCTCGTCGGCGCCGTCGCCGCTGAGCGCGACCTTCACCTTCTCGACCGCGAGCTCCGAGACGCGGTAGGTGCCGATCGCGGAAGCGTCCGCGAACGGCTCGTCGAAGGCGTCGGCGAGGGTGGCGATCAGCGAGAAATCGTCCGAGGCGACGGTGCGGCTGCGGTGGCTGGTGGCGAAGCGCTCGGCGACGATGGCAGCATAGCGCGTCTCGTCATGGTCGGCGCGGTCGAACCCGACCGAGCAGGTCTCCACCGCCTGCCGCGAGGCTTCGGCCATGAACGCGACGACCGCGGAGGAATCGACGCCCCCGGAGAGGAAGGCGCCGAGCGGCACGTCCGCCACCATCCGCGAGCGCACGGCCGCGCGGAGCCGATCCTCGAGCTCTTCGCCGAGGCTTTTCAGTGGCCTCGACGAAGGATTGGAGAAGTCGACGTCCCACCATTGCAGCGGCGCGGGGACGCTGCGGCCGCGGCCGACGAGGAGGAAGTGCCCGGCCGGCAGCTTCTTCACGCCGGCGACGATCGATGAATCGTCCGGCACCCAGCCAAAGCCAAGGAAGTCCTCGACGGCATGGGGGCAGACCTCGCGGCGCAGGCGCGGATGGGCGAGGAGGCCCTTCAGCTCGGAAGCGAAGATCAGCGCGCCATCCGAAAGCTCGGCATAGAAGAGCGGTTTGACGCCGAGCCGGTCGCGGGCGAGGAACAGCGCGTCGCGGTCGGCATCGTAGAGCGCCAGGGCGAACATGCCGTTGAAGCGGGAGAGGCAGTCCGGTCCCCATTGCCGCCAGCCGGCGAGGATCACCTCGGTATCGGATGAGGTCGCAAAGACGTGGCCCTTGCCCTCGAGCTCGGCGCGGACCTCGCGGAAATTGTAGATCTCGCCATTGTAGGTGAGCGCGAGCCGGCGGTCGGGCGTCAGCATCGGCTGGGCGCCGCCTGCGAGGTCGATGATCGAGAGGCGGCGGTGACCGAGGCCGACGCCCGGCGCCGTCCAGACGCCGCTGCCGTCCGGACCGCGATGGGCGAGGACGTCCGCCATCGCCTTCACCCGCGCCGGATCGACGGGCTTGGGCACGTCGACGTGGAACAGGCCGGCGATGCCGCACATGGCTCAGCGCCCCGCGGCGGCGCGGTCGGCGAGCGGCTCGACGGGTCCCAAGGCGGCGAGGAAGGCGTCGATCGCCGGCCTGGCGCTGAGGCCGTCGCCCGGCGCTTCGGCCGAGACCAGCACCGCCACCGCCCTTTGCGGGCCTCCGAACAGCCGCGTCTTCATCGTTTCCAGCTTCACCGCCATGGCGCTCCCGGTCAGCCTATCGCCGACCCGGTAGAAGCTGACAACCTCGCGCGTCTGGCGGTGGGAGGCGAGCAGCTCGGCGCGGCCGTTGGGCGGCGCCGCAGTCATCGCCGTCCACGCCCAGTTGCCGTTCGGCGCGGCGGCGCCCTGGCCGTGGCCGACCAGCTCGCGCCCCTCCGCCTGGCGGGCGAAGACGGCGACGGCGAGATCGACTTCCCTGCCCTCCGCGTTGCGGTAGTGGGCGATGCGCACGATGTCGGCGCCGGCGAAGCTGGGCTGCCACGGGCGCCCGCTCCCGCGGCCGATGCGCTCCCAGCCGCGGACCTCCGGGAAAGCGATATCGGTCGGCGGCGGCGCGGTGCCGGCCGAGGTGACAGCAGTCGACCAGAGGAGCGGCAGCGCGGCGAGCGCCACGGCCGCGGCGGCGATTCGGTTCGGACGCGCACGGGACGGCGGCGACTGGAGCGAGGCGGGATCGAACCACGGCTCGCCGACGCGCCGGTCGAAGAAGCGCCAGAAGACCGCCAGAACGAGACCGATGACGAAGGCGAAGAAGAACCAGCCGTAGATGACGTGATCGACGCCGACCGCGAATTCGACGCTGGTCCGGTGCGCGATGTAGATCGTCCCGAAGGCGCGCACGCCGTTGGCGAGGATCGGCACGACGATGGCGGCGAGCATGAAGGCTGCCCGCCGCTTCGCCGACCGGAAGCAGACGTTCGCGACCAGAGCGCCCAGAGCGATCATCGCCACCAGGAACTTCACGCCGGCACAGGCCTCGGCGACCTCGAAATAGCCGGTGGGCGTGGTGATGAAGACGCCCTCGATATGGGCAGGAATGCCCGTCCAGCCGAGGAGCAGCATGCACATCTTGGCCGTCAGGGTCTGGAGGATCGGCACCAGCGCCTCGCCCGCGGGGATCAGGAAGAGGAGATAGAAGAGCGGGAAGGCGAGGCCGCGGCTCACCGACTTGCCGAGGCAGGCGGCGATCGTGCCCTGCAGCATCAGGACGAGCCCGGCGTGCCGTGCGAGCGCAACGCCCGCCGCCTCGCCGAGCAGCCAGCCGAACGCGCCGGCTGCGACGAGGAGGAGCGGCGGCCACCAGGCGGACGGCCGGAGCTGAGCCAGCTCGGGCCGCCGCTGCCAGACCAGCCAGGCGACGATCGGCGGGATCAGGAGCACGTGGTTGAAGGTCGAGCTCGTCCACCAGATCGTCGCCATGTGCGCGGCGTCGCGGTGGAAGAGGAGCAGGATGACCGCCACGGCCGCCCCGAGTGCCGTCAGATGCACACGCCAGGCTCGTTCGTCCCGAGCGCAGTCGAGGGGCGTGTGCTCCGCCTCTGTGCCGGCGCCCCTCGACTTCGCTCGGGACGAACGGAGGCTTGCTGCTTGAACGAGAGCGTTCATGCTGCCGCCCTCTCGGCCGCGGGGAAGACGATCTCGCCGAGCGGCGCGAGGCGCGCGTCCCAACGATAATGGCTCTCCATCCGGCGGCGGGCGGCGAGGCCGATCCCGCGCGCCCTGGCGGGGTGGGCGAGGAGATGGGCGACGGCCGCCGCCTGCTCGGCTCCCGAGGCCAGGACCAGCTCGCGGCCCGGTTCCGCCTCGATCCCTTCGAACGCGGCCGGCGAGGCGATCACGGGCTTGGCCATCGCCATCGCTTCCAGCACCTTGTTCTGGATGCCGCGGGCGATGGCGAGCGGCGCCACGACGATGTCGGCGGCGGCGAGCCAGGAGCGGATGTCCGCGACCTCGCCGGTGACGATGACGCCGCGTTCGCGCAGCGCCAGCACCTCCGCCGTCGGCTTCCTCCCGGCGACGGCGAAGCGGACGCCGGGGAGATCGGGCAGCACCGCGGCGGCGAAGCCGGTCACCGCCTCGACGTTCGGCCGATAGTCCATCTGCCCGGTGAAGAGGAGCAGCGGCCCCTCCCCGCGCTCCCCGTCCGGGAGACGTGGAAACGCCGCGGCGGGATCGAAGAAGTCCACGTCGATGCCGTTCGAGACGGCGGTGACGGTGCGCAGGCCGGTGCGGGCGCGGAACAGCGCCGCTTCCGCTTCCGAGACGAACAGCGAGACGGCCGCACGGGCGGCGGTCGCGCGCTCATAGGCCGAGAGGAGTTCCGCCTCGCGCCGCATCAGCCAGCGCAGCGCCACCGGCCCGCTCTCGCCATAGGCTTCGAACTTGGCGGAATCGACGTCGACGAAGTCCATCACGAAGCGCGGGCCGGGGGGGACGAACTGCGCCATCTGGCCGGAAAAGGCGAAGACGGCTTCGATCGGCCGCTCCGCCGCCAGCCGCTCGACGAAGGCGCGCAGGGCGGGGCTCTCGAAGGCGGTCAGCGAAACCGCACGCCGCTCGAGCAAGGCTCGCGCGGCGGCGACCGCCTTGCCGGTCCGGCGGATCTCGACATGAGCTTCGCCGAGCGCGCCGCCGAGCGCGGCCCTCAGGGCCGGGAGATGCGCGGCGTCCGCTTCATCGTCCGCGAAGCAGGCGAGGTGGACGCGCGCGTGCCCAGCGAGCCGCTTCAGCATGTGCCAGGAGCGGATCTTGTCGCCCCGGTCCGGCGGGAACGGGATGCGGTGGGCGAGGAACAGCAGCTCCCTCATCCGAGGTGCCTCGAGACGATGGGCCCGAACCGGTTGGCGAGGCCGAGCGGGAGCTTCTTCCAAAGCGCCACCTGCAGGCGATATTTCGCGCTCAGCGGGTTCATGTCGCGGGCGTCGCCGTGGACGGCATAGACCAGGGGCTCCGGCTCGAAGCCCCAGTTCTTCTTGAAAGCGAAGGCGCCGGTGCCGCGCTTCGAGCGGCCGAAGTCGAAGCGGGTGCAGCCGCGCGCGGCGGCATGGCGCATCAGCTCGTAATAAAGGAGCTCGCCCGCGCGCAGCCGGCGGCCGTCAGAGGTGCAGCCGCCCCAATAGGGATAGACGATGCCCTTCATGTAGAGGCTGAGCACGCTCGCGAGCGGGCGCCCGTCCTTCGCAATGGTGAGCACATCGGCGTCGTCGCCGTAGAGATCGAGCATCGCCCGCAGCATGGCCGGCGGAAAGACGGGCGTGCCGAGATTGCGCACGCTCTCCGAATAGACCCGGAAATGGGCGGCGGCGTCGCGATCGACCTTGACCTCGAGGCCGAAGCCGAGGGCGCGGCGGACTTCGGCCCGCTGCTTCCTCGGGATCGATTTCAGGATCGCCTCGTCGCCGCCCGCCGGGAGCGGACGCGCGAAGTTGGCATAGAGGCCCTCGCTCCGCCGCCAGCCGGCGGGGAGCTCCCCGCCCCTCAGCTCGACGGACGGGCAGCCGAGCTCGTCGGCGAGCGCGATCGCCGCGGCCGCAAGCCGCCCCGCGCTCGCCGGTTCGGTCGCGAGGATGCCGCCGCCGACCGCGAAGCCGGTCGAGACGAGCGCCGAGCCGAACAGGCGCGAGCGGACGTGGATCAGCGGCAGGTAGCCGGTGACGGCGCCGAGAGCCTCGGCGACGAGGAAATGGGGTGCCTGCCGGCAGCCCTGCTCGACCGCTCGGAGCCAGGCTGGGCGGTGGAACGGCGTCGCGCCGTCATGAGCCGCGAGGAACGCCTCGATGCGCGGCTCGTCCTCGCGGCCGGCGCGGCGGACGGCGAGGCCGCCGATCGGCGACAGCGCGTTCACTGCAGCCGCTCCCGCTCGGCCGCCACGACCTCGTCGGTGCGCCCCCAAAGATGCGACCTGAACAGCTTCAACAGCTTGGGTTCCATGGCTGAGAGATTGGTGTAATGCCTGAGGCGCGACTTGAGCGGCGCGGCGGAGACCCGCGGCTGGCCGGGGTCGATCTCCCAGGGATGGAAATAGAAGACGGCCGGTCGGCGCTCGCGGCGGTTGACCCGCGCCACCGCCCAGTCGCTGAAGCGATAGGGGAGCAGTCGGAAGAAGCCCCCTCCCCCCGCCGCCAGCCTGCGGCCGCCGAGCTCGACGGTGGTCACCGGAAGCTCGATCAGGTCCGCGCCGGCGACCGGCCGGAAGGCGAAGCGCGGCGCCTCCCGCCAGCCATAATGATCGTGGGCGATCGGCGCGACCGAGGACGAATAGGCATAGCCGAGATCGGCGAGCACCCGGTGCGCCCAGGGCGTGCGCGCGTCGATCGAGAAGCTCGGCGCCCGATAGCCGCGCGGCGAGACGCCGCAGGCATCCTCGATGGCAACATGGGCGCGCTCGAGATCGTGGCGGAAGACGGCCGCGTCCATGGTGAAGACGCGGCGATGGTCCCAGCCGTGGCTGGCGATCTCGTGTCCTTCCGCGACGATCCGGCGGATGAGCTGGGGGTAACGCTGAGCGACCCAGCCCAAAGTGAAGAAGGTGCCCTTGACCGCGGCGCGGTCGAACAGGGCCAGCACCGCTTCCGAATTGCGCTCGACGCGCGCCGGGAGCCTGTCCCAGTCCGCGCGCGCGATCACATTTTCGAAGGCGCCGACCTGGAACCAGTCCTCGACGTCGACGGAGAGGGCGTTCAGCATCGTCCCTCCCCGCTCAGGCCGCGTTGCTGCGGTAGTCCTGATCCGCGGGAGCGTTCTCGACCCAGTCGACCAGCATCGAGAGGACGCGGCGGAGCGCGCCCTCCTGCTCCTCGATCCGGGCTTCGAGCGCGGCGACACGGCGCTCGAGCGCGCGATCGGCGACCGGCGCAGGCGCATGTGCGGGCGCTTCGGGCTCGGGCACGGCGACGGGCCGGCTCGGCTGCGGCGGCGCGGGCGAGACGCTGCGCAGCGGCAGCACCCGCTCGGCGAAGGCGGCGCGGATGTCCGGCCGCTCGCCCTGGAGGTCGGCGGCGACCGAGTCGACCGCCGCGGCGTCGATCCGGTCCCTGCCCTCGACGGCGGCGAACAGCATCAGCCGGTTGGCGAGCTGGTTGACGCGGCGCGGCAGGCCGCCGCTGTGGGCGTGGATGGCGGGCCAGGAATCGTCGCCGAAAATCGGCCGGCCGGTCCAGCCGACGAGGCGCAGCCGGTGGACGATATAGGCCTCGACCTCGTCCGAGCCCATGGCGTCGAGATGATGGCTGGCGATCACGCGCTGGCGGAGCTGCTCGAGGCCCTCCGCCGAGGCGAGCTTGTCGCGGAACTCGGGCTGGCCGAGCAGGAAGATCTGGACGAGCGCGCGGCCGCCGATCTGGAAGTTGGAGAGCATGCGCAGCTCTTCGAGCGCGGAGACCGGCAGGTTCTGCGCCTCGTCGACGATGAGCAGGGTGCGCTTGCCGGCGCGCGCTTCCTCGTCGAGGCGGCGCTCGACGAGGTCGAGGAGGCGCGCCTTCTCGACCGAGGCGGTGGCGATGCCGAGCCCCTGCGCGACGAGACGGAGCATGTCGTCGCCTTCGACCTGGGTCGAGACGATCGAGAGCGCGTTCAGGCGCGCGCGGTCGATCGTCGCCATGAGGTGTCCGACCAGCGTCGACTTGCCGGCGCCGACCTCGCCGGTGACGACGATGAAGCCTTCGCCCTGGGCAAGACCGTAGCCGAGATAGGCCATCGCCTTCTTGTGGGTGCGGCTGCCGAACCAGAAGCGCGCGTCGGGCGTCAGCTGGAAGGGCTGTCCGGAAAGGCCGAAATGGTCGCTGTACATGTCTCGTGCCCTCAGAAGGTGTAGCGCAGGCCGACCAGGATCGAGGCGACCGTGCTGTCGATCGGGTCCGCGTCGGTGTGGAAGATCCCGAGGCCGGCGTGGAACTGCAGGCCGGGGATATAGAAGGAGCGGAAATAGCCCGCCGTGACGCCGGTGCTGTAGACGCTGTCGAAGGCCGGCAGGTCGCTGTCGTACCAGCTCGTCACCGCATCGATCGAGATCGACGAGTAGCGGCCGAGGCGGCGGCTGACGCCGGCGTTGACGACGAAGCTCTGGTCGGTGCGCGGCTCGATCGAGCCGAGATCGCCGGAGATCAGCGCCCGGTAGCGGCGGGTGGAATAGCCGGCGCCGAGGTTGAAGTCCCACGGGCCGCGGTTGCCGGAGAGGACGATGTTGCCGCCGCGGGCGCGGAAGCTGCCGCCGGAGAGGCTCTGCAGCGCCTGGTCGAAGCAGATGCCGGTGCCCGGATCGCGCCCGAAGACGCAGCCGTCGAACGCGCCGGTCAGCGGGTTGCGGTTGACCTGGAAGTCGTCCGGAAGCTCGTCCAGCGCGCTGATCACGGTCGTGCCGGTGGTGCCGACCGAATCGTAGACGCTGGCGCCGAGGCCGAAGCCGCGCGGCAGCTGGTGGCGGAGCGAGCCGGTGACGGTGGTGCCGCCGTAGCGGCGCCCGGCGCGGGCCTGGAGCTCCGTGCGCGGGCTCGGCCACCAGATGATGCCGCCGTCGTAGATGAGGCCGCTGGTGTCGAAGCCGCTGAGGCGCGGGCGCGTCGGATCGGCGACGAAGCGGCCGCCGACGAGGATCGGGTTGCCGCTCGCGTCGCGCAGCACGTCCTGCTGGCTCGACGAGATATTCTCGTAGCCGACGCCGGCGGTGAGGGCGAGCGTGGGACCGACCGGTACGACGATGTCGCCGCGGACGTAAGCCGCCTCGAAGCGGTTCTCGAACTCGCCGGATTCCTCGCGGACATAGCCGCCGCCGACGGTCCAGCCGACGGGGAGCCGCCCCGGCCCCATCCCGACGCTGGCGGTGGCGTTGTGCACCACCGACTCGCCGAAATCGTCGCCGGCCGCGCCGGAGAGGTCGTTGTCGTCGACGCGGGCATAGCCCAGGCGATAGGCGGCGCCGACCGAGAGCGGGCCGACCTGCGTGTTGACCGTCGGGCCGGCATAGGCGCTGAACACCTGCGCCGAGGCGTCGCGGTTCGAGAGCGGACCGAAGCGGCCGGGACCGCCGGAGCGCGCCGCCATGGCGCCGGCATCGAGGCTGACGCCCGGCGCCGCCGCGACATGGACCATCGCCACGCCGCTGT
>DASWMB010000065.1:0-35414 GCA_036399955.1 Allosphingosinicella sp.
GCCGAGTTCTTCCGTCCGCAGATTTGCAAAACCGCGCAATAGCGGCGGAAGGTAAACGTTTTTGTCTCTTTGCGTGGCCGCGCCTCCGGGATTAGTGGAGGGCATGGACAGCCGCATTTCTCCGCCCGAAGCGCTCCGCCAGACCAGCCACTGCAATGCTGAGGAATATCAGGCGCTTTACCGGCGCTCGCTTCAGGATCCGGATGGGTTCTGGCGCGAGCAGATGGGGCGGATCGACTGGGTGCAGCCGCCGTCGCAGATTTCCGGCTGGTCGTTCGATCCGGTGGAGATACGCTGGTTCGGCGACGGGGTGCTCAACCTGTGCTTCAACTGCGTCGACCGGCACTTGGCGACGCGCGCTGACCAGGTAGCGATCGTCTTCGAAGGCGACGAGGCGGGCAGCGGCCGCTCGCTCACCTATGGAGAGCTCTACCGGGAGGTGGTCGCGATGGCGAACTGCCTCAAGGCGCTCGGCGCCGCCAAGGGGGACCGGGTCACCCTCTACATGCCGATGATCCCCGAAGCCGCGGTGGCGATGCTTGCCTGCGCGCGGATCGGGGCGGTCCACAACGTCATCTTCGGCGGCTTCTCGCCCGACGCGATCCACGGCCGGCTGGAAGACAGCGCCAGCCGCTTCATCGTCACCGCCGACGCCGGCTGGCGCGGCGGCCGCCAGGTACCGCTCAAGGCCAATGTCGACGCCGCCCTCTCCCGCGGCGCACCGGTCGATGCAGTGCTTGTCGTGCGCCATGCCGGCTGCGATATCGCCTGGGCCGAAGGGCGCGACCATTGGTATGACGAGCTCGGGGCGACGGTGCCCGACACCTGCGAAGCCGAGCCGATGGGCGCGGAGGATCCGCTCTTCATCCTCTACACCTCCGGCTCGACCGGGAAGCCGAAGGGCGTCCTCCACACCACCGGCGGCTATGCGGTCTGGACCGCCCTCACCTTCCACGCGATCTTCGACTACAGGCCGGGCGAGGTCTTCTGGTGCACCGCCGACGTGGGCTGGGTCACCGGCCACTCCTACCTCGTCTACGGGCCGCTCTCGAACGGCGCGACCACGCTGATGTTCGAGGGCGTGCCGAACTATCCCGATTTCTCCCGATTCTGGGACGTGGTCGAGCGCCATAAGGTCAACATCTTCTACACCGCCCCGACGGCGATCCGCGCGCTGATGCGAGAGGGCGAGGCGCCGGTGAAGCGCCACGACCGCTCCTCGATCCGCCTGCTCGGCACGGTCGGCGAGCCGATCAACCCGGAGGCCTGGCTCTGGTACCACCGCGTCGTCGGCGACGGACGCTGCCCGATCGTCGACACCTGGTGGCAGACCGAGACGGGCGGGATCATGATCACGACCCTCCCCGGCGCGCACGACATGAAACCGGGCTCGGCAGGCCGCCCCTTCTTCGGCGTCGTGCCGCAACTCGTCGATGGCGACGGCCATCCGCTCGCCGGCGCCGCATCGGGCAATCTGTGCATCGCCGCATCGTGGCCGGGGCAGATGCGCAGCGTCTACGGCGATCACGAGCGCTTCGTGCAGACCTATTTCTCGACCTACCGGAACCGCTATTTCACCGGCGACGGCTGCCGCCGCGACGAGGACGGCTATTACTGGATCACCGGCCGCGTCGACGACGTCCTCAACATCTCCGGCCACCGGCTCGGCACCGCCGAGATCGAGAGCGCGCTCGTCTCCCACCGCTGCGTCGCCGAGGCCGCCGTCGTCGGCTATCCGCACGACATCAAGGGCCAGGGCATCTATTGCTACGTCACCCTGATCACGGGCGAACAGGAAAGCGAGGCGCTCGAAAAGGAGCTGCGCAATCACGTCCGCGCCGAGATCAGCCCGATCGCCAGCCCCGACATCATCCACTTCACGCCGGGCCTCCCGAAGACGCGATCGGGCAAGATCATGCGCCGGATCCTGAGGAAGATCGCCGAGAACGACTTCGGCAGCCTCGGCGACACCTCCACACTGGCCGATCCGGCGCTGGTCGACGGGCTGATCGAGGGACGGCGCAACCGGTGACGCGTCGCTCCCTCTAGGCCACTGCGAACAGCGCCTGCTGCCGTGCCAGCTCCTCGGCGAGCGGGGCGTAGACGCCGCGCAGCCCGCCGGAGTGCGGCGTTGTGAACAGGCCGACGTGGGCGTGGCGGCTGTTATCCCAGCCCGGATAAGCGGTGACGGGGTAGAGGCACAGGCCGCGGAGGTCCACGCCGCCGCGCATCGCTTCGCGCACCTCCTGCGCGACGTAGTGGAGCCAGGCGGGCCGCGCCGATCCTTCGGCGCCGGTCTCGGCGATGAAGAGCGGCTTGGCGTAGCGTGCCGCCGCCTCGGCCAGCATCTCGGCGAGCGGACGATAATCGTGGTGGCCGAGCGGGAGGGTGGAGCCGCCGTGCACCCATTGGTTGTCGGGATAGTAATTGAGGCCGATCGCATCGATCAGACCGGGCGCGCCCCCGAGCGAAGCCTCGCGGAGCCCGAGGAGCATCTCGACCGCTTCGAACTGCCAGAGGCGGACCTCCTCGGCGCGGTGCCGCGCGTCGTCGTCGCCGCTTGAAGCAGCCGTGATGTTGATCAGAGGCTCGGCCGAGAAGAGGTGGCAGCCGGGATCGACCTCCCGCATCGCCTGCGCCGCCGCGATCGAGGCGCGCACCAGATGGCGCTTGAACCAGCCATGCTCGTCGGGGCCGGCCGGGGGAAAGTAGCCCGTCCGGACGGCCCAGGTGAAGAAGGAGATCTCGTTGATCGGGATGGCGAGGATCGCCTTGCCGGTGACGCTGCGATGGACCCGCGCCGCCTCCGCGGCGAAGCGCGCGAAGGCCGCAACCATCTCCGCGCTGCCTTGGTCGAGACCGTCCGGCGAGCCGTAGTGGAACAGGTCCCACATCACCTCCACACCGGCCTCCTGCGCCGCTTCCAGCATCGGGATCCAGGACGACCAGTCGTAAGCGCCGGGTGCGGTCTCGATCAGGTGCCAGCGAAGGCCGTCGCGAATGGTGCGGATGCCGAGCGCCGTGCAGCCGCGATAGTCGGCGAGCGCCAGCCTGTCGTGGGCGGTGCTGTGGATGAGGTCGAGCCGCAGCCCGTCCTGGCGGCGATGGGAGGAGCATTCGAAGCCGGCCATGAAGAAGCTGGCGAAGGCGGGGTCGTCAGGCATGGGCGGGCCGTGCGGCAACGCGCGACCCGGCGCAACATCATCGATCACCCGAGCCGGGACCGGGACTGCGGTGCAGAGCGAGCTGACCTGGTAAACGTCTCTGGCGAAAAGGGATTTTGACGGCTACGACGTGTTGCTGGGTGGAGGGGATTGATCGTGGAGTTGATTGCAAGCGAGGGCTTCGCGGGTGCGGAGCAAGTGGTGGCGGGCAGCAGTCCGGCAGGTGTTCAGTACGACCTGAGGCTCACGCCCCTCGCAGGCGGCGGGTTCGTTGCCGTGTGGCTCGAGGAGGTCCAGTTTGCGGCGCCCAAGGTCTGGGCCCGCCTGCACGACGCCAATGCGCGGCCGGTCGGCGCCGAATTCATGATCGACGATTCCGGCGCCCGTCCCACCGTCGCCGCACTTGCGTCGGGTGGATTCCTGGCCAGTTGGGGGACCTACTCCGATCTCGGAATGGATGGGCGCGTCCAGATTTTCGACGCCGGCGGCGCTAAAGTCGGCGCGGAATTCGCGGTCAGCGCTCCAGTCGCAGGCGATCAGGCGCCGACCGCGGCCGCCGGGCTAACCGGCGGCGGCTTCGTCGTTCTGACGACGCACAGGCCGGTCCCTTCCTCATGGGAATATCACACGTCGGTTTTCGACGCAGCCGGGCAGAAGGTCGCCGACATTCCGGTCAGCGGCGCCGGCTTCATCGTCACCGCAGACGTAACGGGTTTGTCGGGCGGCGGCTTCGTCGTCACGTGGGACGAAATGAATGGCGGCGGCTCGGTCCTGCGAGCGCAGATCTTCACCGCATCGGGCGTCGCTGTCGGCAGCGCCTTCCCTGTCGGCGGCAGCACGGTGCCCTGGCAGGAGCAGCCTTCCATCGCAGCGCTTCCCGACGGTGGCTTTGTCATCAGCTGGCGCGAGAATGAGGTCGACTCACGCGATGATGCGGAGGGGGCAGGACCCGCTACGGTCAAAGCCCAGCGCTACGATGCGTCGGGTCAGGCACTCGGATCGGAAGTCCTGGTCGCCATTGCATCTCGCTATGCCGTCGCCGGCGACGTCGCCGCGACTGCGGACGGCGGCTTCGTCGTCACATGGGATGATGCGTCCGGGGAACCCGACTCTGTCGCGCTCGCAGTGTATGATGTGAAGGGTCGGCTGTTCGATGCCGCCGGCGCGGCGGTGGGAGGCGAATTCCTCGTCAATGTAAATACCGCCTTCACCCAGGCCGCGTCCGAAACGATCGTGCTCCGATCGGGCACGATCGTCGCGGGCTGGTTGGACGGGTCGGGGTTCGATTTGGATGTCGCGCTGCGTGCCTTCTTCCCCGTCCGCCACGGGGACGCGGCGAACGAAAGCCTGGCTGGCGACGCTGATCGCAATGCTATCCACGGCCGCGATGGCGACGACATCATCTCGGGTGGCGCCGAAGGCGACGGTCTGTTCGGCGGCGCCGGGAACGACAGGCTCGAAGGCGGCGAGGGCAACGACCTGCTCGACGGCGGAGACGGCGACGACACGCTGATCGGCGGTGCAGGCGCCGACGACCTGCGCGGCGGGACCGGCACCAACAGCCTCGCCGGCGAGGCCGGCAACGACGTCCTGCGCGTCACCGGCCCCGGCGCCGAAACCGCCGCCGGCGGAACCGACACGGACATGCTCGTGGTCGGCTACGACGGGCTGTCGCTCGATGTGACCTCCAGCGCGCTTACCATTTCGCCCGAGGGAGGCTTTAGCGGCTCGATCGGTGCGGGCGACCGCAGCGTCGCCTTCAGCAGCATCGAGCGGATGAGGATCACGACCGGCTCCGGGAACGACAATATCCGCACCGGCAATGGCGACGACTATGTCTGGAGCGGTGAAGGCGACGATATCATCGACGTCGGCAGCGGCTTCGACCGGGTTTTTGCCGGCGACGGCATCGACGGCCTGTCCGCGGATGCGAGCGCACTGACCGTTTGGGTCAGATGGGAGCTTTCGTACGCCCCCTCCTATATCGGGGCCGGTTTCGTGCCTCGATACCTCGGTATCGACTATCTCATGAACTTCACGTCAGGCTCGGGCGACGACTCGATCCGGACGATGGACATCGCGCGCGATGAACGAATCTCGACGAGCGCGGGCAACGACCTCGTCGCCGTGCTCCATGGACGCGACGTCGTCGACACCGGCAGCGGGCTCGACACCCTCGAGATCGACTACCGCGGCGTTGCAGATCGAGTCGTCGCGACTCAACTCGGCGGCACCGCGCTCGACGGCTATAGCGGTGCCTTTGCAGCAAGCGACCGCAGCGTCAGCTTCAGCGGTGTCGAACGCTTCCGGCTCTTCACCGGCTCCGCCAATGACGAGGTCCGCGGCGGCGACGGAGACGACATGCTCGACGGCGGCGGCGGCAACGACCGGCTCGACGCCGGAGGGGGCTTCGACACGCTGCGCGGTGGCGAAGGAAACGACGTGCTGTTCTACGGCGGCGGCCTCACCGGCACCGACATGAATGACGGCGGCGCCGGCACCGACACGCTGGTGCTCCAGGGCAATTATCCGGATCTGAGGTTCGGCTTCTTCAGCCTGGCAGGCATCGAAGGCGTCTCGCTCCAGAGCGGCAGCGTCACCCGCTGGGGCCAGAGCGGCGCCAACAGCTACGATTACGTCCTGACGACCGCGCAGGCGAATGTCGCCGCCGGGCAGCAGCTTAGACTCAACGGCCAGTCGCTCGGCGTCGGCGAGGACTTCGCGCTGAACGGCTCGGCGGAGACCGACGGCGGCCGCTTCCTCGTCTATGGCGGCCACGGCGCCGACACCCTCACGGGCGGCTCGAGCGGCGACATCTTCTTCTTCGAGGCGGGGCGGCTCGCCGCGGGCGACAGGATCGCCGGCGGCGGCGGCAGCGACGCGGTGGTGGTGAGCGGCGCGGCCGCTGGGTCGGGCGCTACGGCGCAGGTGATCATTGCTACCGGGATGCTGAGCGGGGTCGAGGCGCTGTCGTTCAACGGCCGGTTCGCAACCGATCCGTCCGCGCGCCCGTCCTACGACGTGGCGATGGCGGACGGGAACCTCGCCGGCGGGAGCCTCATCGTCAACGGCAGCTCGCTCGGTGCCGACCAGTCGCTGTCGTTCAACGGCCTCGCCGTCGGCGACGGCCACCTCAGGATCTTCGGCGGCGCCGGCGGCGATGTTCTGAAAGGCGGCACGGGCAACGACGTCATCGAGGGCGGCGCGCTCGGCGACGCGATCACCAGCGGCTCTGGTGCCGACAGACTGGTCTACCGGACCATCGCCGACTCGTCCGGCAACGCCTGCGACGTCATCACCGATTTCCACTTCGGCAACGACAGGATCGACCTCTCGCTGATCGACGCAAACGTTGCGACGGCCGGCGACCAGGCATTCGCCTTCGTCGGCAGCGCGGCTTTCTCCGGCAAGGCCGGCGAGCTGCGCGCGGCCTTCGATTCGGGCACGAATCTCTGGGCGATCCAGGGCGACGTCGACGGGGACCGCGTCGCCGACTTCCAGCTCTACGTCTCGACCGGTGCCGGTCCGCCCCCCGAAGCGGACTTCATCCTCTAGGCGGTAACCGCCTTAAAGCCGCATCACGCCGCGGCGCGGCTCTCTCGTTCCGAGCGTCGCGGCGGTGAGCGGCGCGCCCACGGCGAGCAACGCCGCCCGCCGCCCCTGCGGGTTGGTGCTGAGCTGCGCCTGCTCGCAGGGAAGCGTATGGGCGAAGCAGTCGTGCTCGAGGGCGCGGGCGACGAAGGCGGCGGTGCGTGGCCAGCGCAGCGCGTCCGGCTCGACGCCGACGTAGGCGGCGTTGCGGAAGAAGCTCGCGATCGCGATGTCGGCAAGGCCGATCTCGGGACCGAACAGCCAACCGGATTCCGGCAGCTGTCCTTCCAGGTAATCCAGCTCCCGCGGCAGGTCCTCCGCCAGCGTCTTCTCCACCCGCGCCTCGTCGCCCGCTTCCGCGAAGACCGCAGGGCGGACGAAGCGCTGATAGAAGAGGCCCCAGATGAAGACGTCGCCGAGCCGCGTATCGGCATATTCCTCCAGCCACCGCGCCCGCGCCCGGTCACGCGGGCTGAGGGGAAGCAGCGGCCGCTCCGGATAGGCCTCGTCGAGATAGGCGCAGATCACCGACGAATCGCACAGCGTCAGGTCGCCGTCGGTCAGGACGGGGATGCGGCGCAGCGGGCTCAGCCGCTCGAACTCGTCGCCGCCGAAGAAGGCCGTGATCGGGTCGATCTCGTAATCGAGACCCTTGAGGCGGAGGCAGGCGAGGACCTTCCTCACATAGGGGCTGACATAGCTGCCGACGATCCGCAGCCGTCCGCCGCCGGCGGTCATTGCGCCGCGCGCGGAAAGGCGGGGAGCTTGGCGACGTCGGCGGCCTCGTGCTGGATGATGACGCGGGCGCCAAGGTTGCGCGCGATCCGATCGAACCGGTCCATCGAAGCGAGCGTATCCGCCCGGTTGTGGTTGAACGGCGGCACGCCGCGGTTCCGGACCTGCTCGGTGAAATGATAGAGATCGCCGGTCAGCAGCACCGGGCCCGAGGCAAGGCGGACGAGGAGGGCATTGTGTCCCGGCGTATGGCCTGGCGTGGTCAGCATGACGACGCGCCCATCGCCGAAGACGTCGCGGTCGCGGACCGTCGCCTCGAGCTTTCCGGGGCCCGTCAGCCAGTGCGCGAGGGCCGTCGCCGAGTCCTGATCGGGCGGCGGCGTCGCGCGCAGCGCGTCCGCATCCCCCCGGCCGATGAGCAAAGTCGCGCCGGGAAAACGGGGCGCCTGCCCGACATGGTCGAAATGCCAGTGGCTGATGCCGATATATTCGATCTGCTCTGGGCGGACGCCGAGCTCGCGCAGCTGATCGACAAGGCTGCGGTTGAGGCGCAGCGTCTGGGCGGCGTTGCTGAACGGCCGCCCGACGAGGGCATCGGTGAGGCCGGTGTCCCACAGCATGTAGCGTTGGCCGTGTCTGATGAGATAGCAGCTGCCGACGATATTCTTCGGCCCCGGCGGATATTGGAAGGTGTCCGAGAAGAAGGCGCCGTACTGGTTGATCACGAACTCGCCGCAATCGAGCCGCCAGAGGGACAGCGGCGCCTGCGCCTGCGGGCGAGCGGCCTGCCTCGCGGGCTGAGCGACGGCCGGAGCAGGCGTCAGCGCGGCCGCGGCGGCGATAGCGGCGGCAAGTGCAATCCTCATGATCATGGATCCCCGGTTGAACGCGCGGAATCCTACTGCCGCGCGGCGCGGAGCGCTACTGCTCGTAGCGGGCCGTCGTCTTCGCCGCCACTTCTTCGGCGGTGACATCCGGCGCCAGCTCGATCAGGCGGAACGGTCCCTGGTGGTCCGGGCGGTGGAAGACGCACAGATCGGTGACGATCATGTCGACCACGTTCTTGCCGGTGAGCGGCAGCGTGCACTCCGGGATGAACTTCGGATCGCCGTTCTTCGACGTATGCTCCATCACGACGATGATCTTCTTGACGCCCGCGACGAGGTCCATCGCCCCGCCCATGCCCTTGATCATCTTGCCCGGAATCATCCAGTTGGCGATGTCGCCCCTTTCGGAGACTTCCATCGCGCCGAGCACGGTGAGATCGATATGGCCGCCGCGGATCATCGCGAAGCTGTCGGCCGAGCTGAAGTAGCTCGACGAGGGAAGCTGCGAGATGGTCTGCTTGCCGGCGTTGATCAGGTCAGGATCGACCTCGTCGTCATAGGGAAAGGGCCCGATGCCGAGCATGCCGTTCTCGGACTGGAGCGTCACCTCCATCCCTTCGGGGATGTTGTTGGCGACCAAAGTCGGGATGCCGATGCCGAGATTGACGTAATAGCCGTCGCGAAGCTCCTTCGCGGCGCGGGCGGCCATCTGGTTGCGGTCCCAGGGCATCAGGCGGCCTCCCTCTCGCGCACGGTGCGGAATTCGATCTTCTTGTCGTAAGGGGCGCCGAGGATCATCCGCTTCACGTAGATCGAGGGGAGATGGATGCAGTCCGGGTCGAGGCTGCCGACGGGGACGATCTCCTCGACCTCGGCGACGCAGATGCGGCCGGCGGTCGCCATCGGCTGGTTGAAGTTGCGCGCGGTCTTGCGGAAGACGAGGTTGCCCGCCTCGTCCGCCTTCCAGCCCTTGACGATGCTGAGGTCTGCGCGGATGCCGCGCTCGAGGATGTAGGTCTCGCCGTCGAACTCCTTGTGCTCCTTCCCATCGGCAACGACGGTGCCGACGCCGGTCTTGGTGTAGAAGCCGGGGATGCCGGCGCCGCCGGCGCGGCAGCGCTCGGCGAGCGTGCCCTGGGGGCAGAACTCGACCTCGAGCTCGCCCGCGAGATATTGCCGCTCGAACTCCTTGTTCTCGCCGACGTAAGAGGAGATCATCTTCTTCACCTGGCGCGAGCGCAGGAGCTTGCCGAGGCCCTCATTGTCGATGCCGGCATTGTTCGACGCGATGGTGAGGCCGGTGACGCCGGAGCGCTGGATGGCGTCGATCAGTCGCTCCGGTATGCCGCAGAGGCCGAAGCCGCCGGCGCATATCGTCATGCCGTCTGACAGCAGGCCGTGGAGCGCGGCGTCGGCGTCGGGATAGATCTTCTTCATCGCTGCTCCCCGGAAGAATTCGCCCCGCCGATAGGCGCTCGCGCCGAGTCTGGTCAAGCGAACCTGAACGACTCTTCAGTTCGGCTGCAACGGATCGCGCTATGAAAGATTCGCGCCGCGCGCGTCCCGAACTGGGACGGCGAAAAACCCGCTGTTGTTCGTGCGCACAAGTTAAGGCAGGCCCCATTCTTGCCCGTTCCTGGACGGACAAAAGCAAAGCGGCTTCCCCCGAAGCCTGCAACATGGAGACTACAGATGCGCGATCTGAACAAGTCCGAACTGACGTTCGTCTCGGGCGGCCATGGCGGCTGCTACACCCCGCCCCCGCCCTGCCCGCCGACCCCGACCTGCCCGCCCTCCGGCGGCCGCACGAAGAACAACAACGGCTTCGGCAACGGCCCCGAGTCCGGCGACGCCCCGGGCAATTCGGGCCGGAACAACTCGCCCAGCGCGAGCGACAAGCAGAACAACCGCGGCCGCTAAGCTTCGCAGCCGTCGACGATCAGGATTGGCGCTCCGAGCCCCAGGGCCCGGAGCGCCTTTTCTTTGGCGTCAGCGCAGCTTGGCGAGGACGCCCTGGAGCTGCATCGCATTCGACATGTCGCCCTCGACCTTCAATTTGCCCTGCATGAAGGCGGTCATGCCGTCGAGCTTGCCGTCGCGCATCGCTTCCCAGTCGGACCAGGCGACCTTGATCGTGGTGTCCGCCGCCGCGTCGTCTTCGGTGACGCGCTCGCCGGCGCCGTCGAGCAGGATCACGCCCTCGTCGCCGAAGTCGAGCTTCACCCGCTTGCCCGGCAGCCACGCGCTCCGCTCGTTGAGGGCCGCCGCCATCTCGCTCTTGGTCATCTCTGGGTCGCTCCCGCGCTCGCTGTGATCCGATCGCCTCCACCTACTTGACGTAAACGTCAAGTCAAGCGGGGCGAACCCGCAGCGCGAGGCGGTGCGCGGGCCACGCGTCCGTCGACCGGGTCAGCGGCGAGGGCGCCTCATGCCGCGCTCGTTGGTCTGGATGCAGCTGTCCGTCACCGTGCGCGAGCAGGGCGGATAATTGCGCATGCCCTGGCTGCCGTTGGCGGGGCTGCCGGTGCCGGTCCAGGCCCCGCTGCCCGTGCCCTGACCCGCTCCCTCGCCCGTGCCCTGACCCGTGCCCGGCTGCGCGGCCATGCCCAAGGCGGGATTGACCTCGCGTGCGCCGTCGGCGCGGTTGGTCTGCTGGACGTCGGGCATGTCCTCGCCCGTTGTGCCGGTGCTCGTCGGCTCCTGCTGCTGCGCCGGCTGCGCGCCGGTCTGGCCGGTCTGTGTCGGCTGTGCCGTCTGAGCAAAGGCAGCGCCGCCTACGCAAAGCGCGGCCGCGATGATCAGTTTCTTCATAACCTCTCCTGTGCTTGCAGCCGCGGTCGGGGAACCACACGCAACGCCGGCCGCATCGAGGGGAACCCGCCGGTCCGCGCTTCGCTCCCGCTGTTTCGGCGGAAGCTCATCTGGATCAGTGACTTTACCGATCGGGCCTCGCCCGGGGCGCGGCAGGAGTGGAATTCGCTGCCCGCGGCGGCTAGGCGCTCCCGATGAGCAGCAAGCGCACGGGCGGCCGCATCCTCGTCGATAATCTGGTGGCGCAGGGCTGCGACCGGATCTTCACCGTGCCGGGCGAAAGCTTCCTCGCCGTGCTCGACGCGCTTCACGACACGCCGGCGATCGACCTCGTCGTCTGCCGCCAGGAAGGCGGCGTCGCCTACATGGCCGAAGCGGACGGCAAGATGACCGGCCGCCCGGGCGTCGCCTTCGTGACGCGCGGCCCGGGGGCGACCAACGCTTCCGTCGGGGTCCATGTCGCGCACCAGGATTCGACGCCGATGATCCTGTTCGTCGGCGACGTCGCCCGCAGCGATCGCGATCGCGAGGGCTTCCAGGAGGTCGATTTCCTAGCGATGTTCCGCCCGCTGACGAAATGGGTTGCGAGGATCGAGGACGCGGGGCGTATCCCCGAATATGTCGCCCGGGCCTGGTCGACCGCACTGGCGGGTCGGCCGGGACCGGTCGTGCTGGTCCTGCCCGAGGACATGCTGCGCGACGAGGTCGAGGCGCTCGACCGTCCGAAGGTGGCGCGCTTCTGCCAGGCGGCGGATCCGATGGCGGTCGCGGCGCTGATGGAGATGCTGAAGGGGGCCTGCGCCCCGATCGCGATCGTCGGCGGTGCCGGCTGGTGCCCGGGCGCGACGCACTTCTTCGCCGGGTTCGCCGAGCGCATCGGCCTTCCCGTCGCCGCCGCCTTCCGCCGCCAGGACGCGTTCCCGAACTCGAGCCCGGTCTATGCCGGCAATCTCGGCTACGGCCCCAACCCGAAGCTCGTCCAGCGAGTGAAGGAGGCGGACCTGATCCTCGCCGTCGGCGCCCGGCTCGGCGAGGCGACGACCGACGGCTACACGCTGGTGACACCCGACCATCCGAGCCAGCTCCTCGTCCACGTCCATCCCGATCCCGAGGAGCTCGGCCGCGTCTATCGCGCCGACCTTCCGATCTGCGCCGACATGCGCGAGCTCGCCGAGCTCGCCGCACAATGGGACACCGACGAGATCGTCCCCTTCTCGTCCGGCGCGCAGGCGCATCGCGAGTGGCTGGAGTGGGCGACGGCGCAGCCGACCGGCGCCGCGCTCGACGTCGGCCAGTGCGTCATGCGGATGCGCGAGGTTCTTCCGGCCGACACGATCGTCTGCAACGGCGCCGGCAATTTCTCCGGCTGGTGGCACCGCTACTGGCCTTACGGGCCGATGCCCTCGCAGCTCGCGCCGACCAACGGATCGATGGGCTACGGCCTTCCCGCCGGCGTCGCCGCGGCCCTGCGTTTCCGGGAGCGGCAGGTGCTGGTCGTCGCCGGCGACGGGGACTTCCTGATGAACGGGCAGGAGCTCGCCACCGCCGTCCAGCACCAAGCGGACCTGCTCGTCCTCGTTCTCGACAATGGCAGCTACGGCACGATCCGGATGCACCAGGAGCGGGACTATCCGGAGCGCGTCTCGGGCACGACACTGAGGAACCCGGACTTCGCGGCCCTGGCGCGCGCGTTCGGCGGCTGGGCCGAGACGGTGGAGCGCACCGACGAGTTCGCCCCCGCCCTCGCCCGTGCCCAGGCGCAGAGGGGCGTGCGGCTGCTCCACCTCAAGACCGACGTCGAGCAGATCACGTCGGCGACGACGATCGCCAGGATACGCGAGCGCGCGAAGAAAGGCTGAGCGGCGCCTAGAGCTTGTTGATGACGCCCTTGACGGCGCCCTTGATCTCCTGGCCCTTGCCCCTGGACGCCTGGGCCTTGCCCTCTTCACGGACGGCGGGGTCGGCGCTGTTCTGCTTGAGGGTGCCTGCCGCCTTGTTGGCATTCCCTTTCAGCTTGTCGGTGAATTCGCCCATGTCGCGGTCCTCTTACACAGGTCCGGCGCGTCGGGGCGCGCGCCGCTAACCTGGATCAGTAACTACGCCGAGCCGGCGCAGTTCCGGCCCGCGCCGGAACGGCTCAGAGGCCGAACGGGTACATGTCGTCCTCGCCGGGCTGAGTCTCGCCCGGGAGTGGGGCCACCGCCTGCGTCTCGTCGAACCAGACCCAGGCGTCGAACTGGTTGGGGAGGACGGCCTGCGAATAGTGGCTCCAGCGCTCCGTCTCGGGGCGGTAGATGACGCCGATGAAGCGCTCGAGCCGCGGCTCCAGCAGAGCTTCGACGGCCGCCTCGTTCACGCCCTGCCGCATATCGAGCAGGAAGCGCGGCACGCCCGCATCGTGGCAGACGCGCTCGTAGCTTCCGGCGAGGGAGGGGCGGACGTCCTTCACTTCCATTTCGCCGTCCCAGTCGCTGGCGGCGGCGACGGTCCCCGTGTGCGTGCCGAAGCCGATCAGGCGGGAGGATTCGCCGAAACGCTCCTTGACCAGCTGGCCGATGTTGAGCTCGCCCCGGACCTGCCCCATCTCGGTGTGGGCGGCATTGCCGATGTGGCTGTTGTGCGCCCAGACCACGGCCTTCGAGTCCGCGCCCTTCGCTTCGAGGATCTGGAGGAGGGTCTCGAACATGTGCGTGTCGCGCAGGTTCCAGCTCTCGGCGGAGCCGTAATACATGACGCGGTAATATTGCTCGGCATTCTTCACGAGCCGCGCGTTGGCGGCGGCGTCGAGCCATTCGTCGCCGTCCTCGCCGACATAGTTCATCCGCTTCTGGAGCAGCTCGCGGAGCATCTGGATGACCTGCGCCTCGCAGCGGCCATAGCCTTCGCTGATCGCCATCCGGCCATAAGCCTGCGGATCGCGGCTCCACGGCATCAGGCAGCCGTAGCGCTCGCGCGCGACCGCCGCGGCTTCGGGGTCAACGTCGTCGAGATAGTCGATCACGGCGCGGATCGAGCCGCCCATGTTGTAGAGGTCGAGGCCGTAGAAACCCGCCATCGCCGCATTGTCGCGCGCGTGATTGTAGCGACGGAGCCAGCGGACGAAGGCGTCCACCTCCGCGTTGCGCCACATCCAGGTCGGGAAGCGGGAGAAGGGGCTCTCCTCCCCGTCCCTCTCCGGCCGGTGGCGGATGGAGCGGTCGATCGAGGCCGCGTCCGGCCAGTCGGCTTCGACGGCGACGATGTTGAAGCCGTGCCGCTCGATCAGGCGGCGCGTGATCGCGGCTCGAGCGCGGTAGAATTCGGACGTGCCGTGGCTCGCTTCGCCCAAGAGCACGACGCGGGCAGTGCCCAAGCGGTCGAAGAAATCGGCGAAGGTGGGATCGTCGATGTCCGGCAGCGGCTCGGCCGCCTCGCGCACGACCTCGGCGAGGGGGCGGGAGCGGCCGCCATTCGCGTTCCAGGCGTGGGCGCCGATCAAAGGCACGAAGCGAACCGCGCCCAATTCCTCCTGCTCGTAGTCGTCCTCGTCGACCCGCGTGACCTTGACCAGCTTCTGGACTTCTTCGGGCTCGCCGATCGGCATGACGAGCCGGCCCCCGATTTCGAGCTGCTGCAAGAGGACGTCCGGCACGTGGCTTCCGCTCGCCGAGCAGAGGATCGCGTCGAACGGCGCTTCGCTCGGGAGCCCACCGGTGCCGTCCCCCTCGTAGACCGAGACGTTCTCGGAGCCGAGCCGCTCGAGCCGCGCGCCGGCGAGCTTCGCCAGCTCGGCGTGGCGCTCGATCGCGAAGACCTGGTCGGCGAGCTGCGCGAGAACGGCGGCCGCATAGCCGGAGCCGGCGCCGACCTCGAGCACCCGGTCCTGCGGCCGGATCTCGGCTGCCTCGATCATCAGGGCGACGATATAGGGCTGAGATATGGTCTGCTCCTCCTCGATCGGGAGCGGGCCGTCCTCATAGGCACGCTCGCGCGCCTTTTCGGGCACGAACTCCTCTCGCGGCACCGCGCGAAAGGCGGCGAGGATGCGCTCGTCTCGCACGCCGCGCGCTGCGATCTGGCGCTCAACCATGCGCTCCCGCAACTCGGAGAAGTCGGTCATAGCCAAGGCTCCCGTCAGGTCGAGTAAACTTGGCGGAGCCGCCCGCGTTCCTGACCGGAGCGCTCATGCCCGCGGGGCTTTGCGCGGGCGCGCCGGAACCGCTCCCCTCTCCGACGATTGAACCGGAAACGAATCGATTGGAGCACATCGCATGGCCGCGCGCGCGTACTGGAAGGGTCAGATCAGGCTGGCGCTCGTCTCGATCCCTGTCGAGATCTTCTCCGCCACCAAGAGCGGGGCCTCGATCGCCTTCAACCAGATCCACGAGCCGACCGGCAAGCGGATCAAGTACGAGAAGGTCGTGCCCGGCGTCGGTCCGGTCGATCCCGAGGAGATCGTCAAGGGCTTCCAATATGAGAAGGGCAGCTACGTCCTCCTCAACGACGAGGAGCTCGAGGCAGTGAAGCTCGAATCGAAGAAGACGCTCGAGCTCACCCAGTTCGTCGACTATGACGACATCGACGTCCTCTATTACGAAAAGCCCTATTTCGTGGTGCCGGCCGACGACCTCGCCGAGGAGGCGTTCATCGTCCTTCGCGAGGCGCTGAAGCGGACGCGCAAGGTGGGGATCGGCCAGCTGGCGCTCAGGGGCCGCGAATATCTGGTGAGTGTGAAACCGTGCGGCCGCGGCCTCGTGCTCGAGACGCTGCGCTATGCCGACGAGGTCAACAAGGCGCGAGACTATTTCCGCGACATCGCCGAGCACAAGCCCGACGAGGACCTTCTCGACCTCGCCGAGACGCTGATCGAGCGCAAGACGGCGGAGTTCGACCCGTCCAAGTTCCACGACCGCTATATCGAGGCGATGCACGACCTCATCGAGCGCAAGCGCAAGGGCAAGACGCTCCATACGGAGGATGACGAGACGCCGGCGCGCGGCACCAACGTCATCGACCTGATGGCGGCGCTGAAGCGCTCGATCGACACAGGAAGCGGGAGCAAAGGCTCGGCCGGGGATGGTGCGAAGAAGGGCGCGGCCGCGAAGCCTGCCGCTGCAGCGAAGAAGGCGGCCGCGAAGAAAGCGCCGGCGAAGAGCGCGCCCGCCAAGGCGGCGCCGGCGCGGAAGCGGGCCTAGATCCGACTGTGGCGCATGAAATACCGCTCGGGCTGAGCGTGTCGAAGCCCTGCCCTTTCCTCTGCTTCAGCGAAGGTGAAGGGCAGCCCTTCGACAAGCTCAGGGCGAACGGAGTTTGTCTCCATGGCTGAGCGTTCCGATCCGCTCGCCCGGTACAACGAAAAGCGCGACTTCACGAAGACCGCCGAGCCGCGGGGCACCTACGACACGCTGTCGTGGGGACATGGCAACGGCTTCATGGTTCAGAAGCACGATGCCACACGGCTGCACTGGGACCTGAGGCTGGAGCTCGACGGGACGCTGAAGAGCTGGGCGGTGCCGAACGGGCCGAGCCTCAACCCGGACGACAAGCGCCTCGCCGTCCGGACGGAGGACCATCCGCTCTCCTACGCGACCTTCGAGGGGACGATCCCGAAGGGCGAATATGGCGGCGGGACGGTGATGATGTGGGACCGGGGCACCTGGACGCCGGCTCCGGGCAAAGATCCGCGCAAGACGCTTGAGGAAGGGCATCTCCACTTCACCCTCGACGGCGAGCGGATGCAGGGCGAATGGGTGATGTTCCGCCTCAAGCCCAAGCCCGGTGAACGGCGCGGCGTCGAGAACTGGATGCTGAAGAAGGTCCGCGACGAGCATGTCGGCGGATCGATGGGGCTGACCGAGACGTACCTCACGAGCATCAAGACCGGGCGGACGATGCAGGAGATCGCCAGCGGCAAAAAGGCCAAGGAGCTGGCGAGCTGGAAGAAGGGATTAGCTCCTCCCCGGCACGGGGACGGGGACCGGCTGAAGGCTGGTGGAGGGGATCGAGCGAAGCGAGCTTTGGAGACGCGGGCCCCCTCCACCACCGCCGCTTCGCGTCGGCGGTCCCCCTCCCCGTCCCGGGGAGGAGCTAAGAAGCGCTCATCCACGCCGCCCCCCTTCCGAGAGCCGCAGAAGGCGACGCTGGTCGATCACGTGCCGGAAGGGGCCGGCTGGATCCACGAGATGAAATATGACGGCTATCGCTGCCTGCTCGCGGTCGGCGGCGGCCAGGCGAAGGTCTATACGCGCTCCGGCCTCGACTGGTCGGACAAGTTCCCCGAGATCGTCGAGGCGGCGCGCGCGATCGAATGCGACACGGCGCTGATCGACGGCGAGATCGTGAAGCTCGACGAGAAGGGGAATACCGGATTCTCGGCGCTCCAGCAGGCAATCTCCGAAGGCGGGCGCGGCCTCACCCTGTTCGCCTTCGACGCCCTCGAGATCGACGGGGAGGACCTGGCGCCGCTCGCCAACATCGAGCGCAAGGGGCGGCTGGCGACCCTGCTCGGGCCGGGCCGGCCGCCGCATATCCTCTATGCCGACCATATCGTCGGCCATGGCGAGAAGCTGTTCGATGCGATGTGCGAGGCGGGCCAGGAAGGGATCATCTCGAAGCGCGCCGATGCCCCCTATCGGGGCCGGCGGACCAAATGCTGGCTGAAGGTCAAGTGCACGCTGCGCCAGGAGTTCGTCATCGTCGGCTGGTCCGAAAGCGACAAGAAGGGCCGCGGCTTTCGCGCGCTGCTGCTCGCGACCCGGGACGGCGGCGAGCTGCGTTATGCGGGCAAGGTCGGAACCGGTTTTTCGAACCAGATGCAGCACGACCTGCGCGCACGCTTCGAACGGCTCGCGGCGGACAAAGCCGCCGTCGCCGTCCCCCGCGCCGATGCGCGCGGCGCGCATTGGGTGAAGCCCGAGCTCGTCGCCGAAGTCGCTTTCGCCGAGTTCACGGCGGACGGCGTCGTCCGGCATGGAAGCTTCCTCGGGCTGAGGACGGACAAGAAGGCGAGGGACGTGGTCCGCGAGCTGCCGCAGAAGGCACCGGCCGCCGCCCGCCCCTCCGCGGGAGACGGGATCAAGATCAGCAATCCCGAGCGGGTGCTCTGGCCCGAGGCCGGGGTGACCAAGCAGGAGCTGGTCGACTATTATCGCGCCGTGGGTCCGATGATGGCGGCGTGGGCGGCGAACCGGCCGCTCTCGCTCGTACGCTGTCCGCAGGGGCGATCGAAGAAATGCTTCTTCCAGAAGCACAATACGGCGACCTTCGGACCGCAGGTCCGGCAGATCGAGATCGAGGAGAAGAAGGGCGAGCGCGTCGACTATGTCTATGTCGAGGATGTCGCCGGCCTCGTCGCCTGCGTCCAGATGGGGACGATCGAGTTCCACGGCTGGGGCTCGTCCGTCGCCGATATCGAGAAGCCCGACCGGCTGGTCTTCGACATCGATCCGGATGAGGGCCTCGGCTTTTCCGAGGTGAAGCGAACCGCGCGCGACCTTCACCGCTATCTCGCCGACATGGGGCTGCAGAGCTTCCCGCTGACCACCGGCGGCAAGGGGCTCCACGTCGTCGTCCCGCTGACGCCCGAGGCGGAGTGGCCGCAGGTCAAGGATTTCGCCCAGCGCTTCTGCGTCGCGCTGGCGACGGCGGAGCCGGAGCGGTTCACCGCCAACCTCGCCAAGGTGAAGCGCAAGGGCCGGATCTTTCTCGATTACCTCAGGAACCAGCGCGGCGCGACGGCGATCCTCCCCTACAGCGCGAGGGCCCGCGACAACGCCACCGTCTCGGCACCGATCAGCTGGGACGAGCTCGACGATCTCCAGGGTGGCAACATCTACACCGTCCGCGACGCCGAGCTGCTGGTCGAGCGCGCGTCCGGACGTGCGCTCCAGGGCTGGGGCGAAGCGAGTCAGGCCCTGCCGAATTTTTAACCATCAGGGATTGACATCCTACGCAGGATGCGCTATGTAGGATCAACCGGAACCGGCTCTTTGACAATTGTGAGACTGACGATTCGCGCCCGCGCCTCGACGGCAGCCGGGGCGGGGACGGCTGCCAGAACCGTCCTCGTCTCAGTTGCCCGCCGACCAGAGCGCCGCGACGGAGGCGAAGGCGGCGAGTGCGGCGACGGCCGCGCGCCAAGCGGGGGCTGGCGTCATCGGCGGCGTGCCGCGCGGACCGATGGTGCGGCCGGTCACCATTGGGCCGACGAGGTTCTTTCGCCTGACGAGGAGGTAGAAGAGGATCGCGGCGACATGGAGCAGGATCAGCCACTTCAGGACCTCGAAGGAGGTCTCGTGGAGCTCGGTCACCGCCTCGACCGCTTCCTCGTTGAGGAGGTGCGAGAGCGGCCCGGAGAGGAAGCCGTCCTCGTCCGCTGCGAACAGGCCGAGCCCGACCTGTAGCGACAGCATGAAAAGGAGGGCGAGCACGCTGAGCGCGCCGAGCGGGTTGTGGCCGAGGACGAACTCGCGCCGGCCGCGCAGATGATCGAGGATGTGACGCGGGCCGCGGACGAAGCTCGCGAACCGCGCGGTCGAGCTGCCGATCAGGCCCCAGACGATCCGGAAGACGAGCAGGAAGAGGATCGCGAAGCCGGAGCGCGCGTGCCAGTCGAGCATCTCCTCCTCGGCCGTCCACCAGGAGAAGCCGACGAGGAGGACGATGAGCCAGTGGATCAGGCGGACCGGGAGGTCCCAGACGGCGATGCGGGGCGCCGCCCCTTCCGGCTCAGTGGTCGTCGGGTCCACGGAACTTGTCGTGGCAGTTCGAGCAGGACTGCCGCAGCGCCGGAAGCTGCGCCCGCACCGCCTCGAGATTGCCGCTCTGCGCCGCCCGGTTGAACTCGCCCGAGACCTGCTCGAAGCGCTGGGCGGCGGCGCGGAAGGTCGCCGCATCGGACCAGATCTCGGCCTTGGCGCGGGTCTTGCCGGCCTCGGGACCGCTGCCTTCGGGGAACCAGGTGAGGATCTGCGGGCCGAAGCCTGCGACGACGCCTGCGTGGCGCTGAATGGCGGCGATGTCGGGGCTGCTTCCCTTCAGCTGGTCGCCGATCCCCTTCATCGCCCGGCCCATTTCCTCATAATGCTCGTGGCGGGCATGCATGATCGCCTTGTGGTCCTGCGGCGTCCCCTGCCCCGAGGCCACGTTCGTGACGGCTTCGTTCTGCTGGCCGTTCGTCTCCGACGAGGCGTTGTTGCCGTCGCCGCCGCTATTGCACGCCGCGGTGACGATCACCGCCGCGACCGAAACGATCGTGAAAAACCTGTTCCTCATGCGCTCACCTCCGCTTGCCGCGCCGATGAAGGAATGCGTGCGGGGGCGCAAGCGTTCCGGGACGAACAGGCGGGACCGTGTGACGAGGCGGCCGCGTGATGTGAAAGCCCCTCTCCCATTTCGGGAGAGGGAGGGGCCCGCCGCCGCAGGCGGTGGGAGGGTGAGGGCACGGCGGGTCGGGACCGCGGCGCCACCTGGTTGCACCGTCGTGCCCTCACCCTCCCATTGCTGCGCAATGGGCCCCTCCCTCTCCCCTGCAGGGAGAGGGACTCGGGGTTTACGCCCTCTCGGCGATCTTGGACCAGCTGTTGCCCTCGATGCTGTGGTCGCCCCAGCGCCAGGTGCGGCCTTCGCCGTCGAAGACGCGGACCGAAAGGAGCGCGCCGTAGCCGCCGGTCTGGCGCGGGTTGACCCACCAGCCGGCCGACGGGTCGAACAGCTTCACCTCGCCGTCGCCGACGACCAGCGCGCAGGCTTCGTGATAGATCACGTCCTCGTCGATCCAGTGGGTGGAGACCTTTTCCTCCTCCCACTTGCCCTGCCACTGGGATGTCGCCTCGGTCGTATATTGCTGGACGAACTGGGCGGGGAAACTGACGAGGCCGCGCTCGGCGAAGAGCTCGCGCGCCATGCAGCCCAAAGCGCCGCAATCGAGCGTGTCGCGCTCGACCGCGTCGCACCAGTGGATCGGCCAGCCCGAGGGCCCCCAGGTCCAGCGCTGCCGCAACCACCGCGGGCCGCTCAACGCGTCGGCGCCGTTCAGCTGGGCGAAGTCGTAGGCCATCACCCACTCGCGGGCGACGTCGCAGCATTCCGCGCCGTGATGCGAGATGCAGCTGTAAGGGAAGGCCTCCCAGCGCGCGCTCGGGCAGGGCCGCGGCGCGACCTCCGGCTCGAGGATGAGATCGAGGCGGTTATCCGCGGCCGAATACATAGGACATGCTCCTGTCATAACCGCCGGCGTCGCAGAACACGATGAGGTCGCCGGCTTGCGTGCCTTCGGGAAGCTTGACGTTCGTCGCGACGATGTCGTGCTCCATGCACAGCCGGCCCATCAGATGGGTCTTGCCGCGCGTCAGCGCCTGCCATTCGCCGGTCCGCCTGCACTTCCGAAGCATGCGGTGGGGGTAGAAGAAATACATCGGGAGCTCGGCGATCGAGGCGTCGACGACCGCCTCGACGCGCTCGTCCTCATGCTCCTGGACCTCGAGGACGCGCATCGCGAGCGCCATCGAGGGCTGCGCCATCGCCTTGCCGGGCTCCGAGACGATCTGGCGGACGCCGGGCAGCATCGCGCGGACGGTCTCGACCGCCTTGGCGAAATCGCCCTCCTCGCCGTCGTGCCAGTCGTCCGGGAACCAGCCGCCGCCCATGTCGAGGATCTCGATGGTGCGGCCCGAGAGCTTCTCGATCGAGCGGCACCATTTCAGGATCGATTCGAACAGGTGCCACCACTGGGCAACGCCGATATTCGCCGAGGCCATGTGGAAATGGACGCCGAACTTCGTGTCCGTGGGAAGCCGCTTGACGCCGTCGACGAGCTTCCTGAACGTGCCGGGGCTGTCGAGCGGGATGCCGAAGCGCGAGACCACGTTCGGGGTGCGGATGCGGATGCCGACCGTGTTCGACGCAAGATCGCCCGCCTCCAGCGCCGCCACCGTCCGTTCGAGGTCCGCGATCGAATCGCAGAAGACGGCGTGGAGCGGCCCGTCCGGGAGCATGTTCTCGGGCCACCATTTGCCGGGGCCGTTCAGGATGCATTCGTCGGTGCGGAAGCCGACCTTCAGCGCCGCCTGGATCTCGGCGAGGCTGATCCCTTCGGCGAGGAAACCGTTGTCGCGGGCGAGCTTGATGAGGCGCGGGTCCGGATTGGTCTTGATCGAATAGGCGTTCACCACCTGGGTCTCGTTGGTGCTGAGCCGGTGGGCGCGCTCGTTCGCCTTCTTGAACAGCGATTCCGCCGTCGATTCGAGGAACAGGAATTCGGGCGTCTGGACGGTGTCGAAGTCCATGCTCGAAAGGTCCGCGATGAAGCTGTCGGGGACCTTGGGCGCCTCGCCGCCCGTGTCCGCGATCTCCTCCGCCTCGAGCAGTGCCGCGTCGCGCTTGTGGAGGCGCTCGGCCAGCGAGGGAAGGCCAGAGGGGTGCTTCATCGAATGGCCGATCGCGCCGGCAAAGGGCTCCGGGAGCGGCGGAAGCGGGTAATCGGGACGCACGGGCACTTCGAGGACGACGCGAGTGAACTCTTCGCTCTCGGCGCGCTCGGGCCGGGCGATGACGCCGGTCGCCGCCTGGACGAGGCGAGCGGGAAGGTTGGTGCCGGCGATGGTGGCGCCGTGCACCCAGGCGGGGAAGCGCGGATTCCACTCGAGCAGCCAGAGCTGGTTCTTCGGGTCGCGCACCATCTCCAGCTCGCCGCCGCCGGTCCAGTTCAGCTCGCGCACGATCCGGCGGAGCGGGCGGAGGAACTCGTCCGGGACCGTGCCGATGTCCCCTGCCCAGGTCTTGCCCTCCGGCGTGATGTCGCGCTTGCGCATCGACACGGCGCCGAGCAGCTCGCCGCGATAGGCCGAGAGCATCACCGATTCCTCATAGCCGCCGACATGGGCCTGGAGGAAAAGCTTGCTCGTCGACCAGACCTTGGTGAGCGCATTGCGGGCGGCTTCGAACACGTCCCAGCTCGGCGTCCGCGCGGCGTCGTAATAGGGGCCTTTCAGCCAGACGCGCCAGTTGTGCTGGCGGCAGAAGGCGTGGAGGTCCCAGTCGGGAAGATCGGTCGAGACCCAGGTCGGGATCGTGACCGGAAGGCCTTCATGCGCCTCCACGTCGGGCTTTCCGATCCGCTTCAGCGCGCCCATCGGCGGCGCGAGCAGGTTGCGGTGCCCTTCGGGGAAGACGTCGGCGAGCCACAGCGCCTCGAGATCGCTGCCCGAGATCCAGCAGGCGCCGCCGTCGAGCAGCGCCCTCACCTTCTCGGCATAGCTGTCGAGATCGAGCTCGTCCCATGGGCGCTGGATCCAGAGATCGTCCAGATCCTGCCAATGTATTCCGGAAACCCTGTTGGAATATTCGACGCCGATCAGCGTCGCGTTGGGGAAGCCCTGCCGCAGGGAGCGAATGATTCCGACGCCGGGCTGCGGATTGCCGCCGGAATAGAGGCCGCTGACATAGATCTTCATGTTCGAAAGCAATACCTCTCCGTCGCCGGGAACCGGCGTGATGCGCGAAAAGTTCGTCGCCGAACTTGATGTGGACTGTAAGCGGCGCGATAGACGTAAAATACTGTTGCGCCACCAACACAGATTAAGGCGGATATTTTTTAAAAACCGAGACCCGTTGAACGGCGGAGCGCCCCGCAGGTTCCGTTACGGTTCCGAAGCAGCCATTTGCGCCCCGGGCACAAGGGCTTAGCGCGCGAGAAGGGTATCGAGAAGGATGGCCGGAGCGTTGCTTTACCCGAGCTATATGGACCTCGATCCCTGGATCGACGTGGCTTGGCTGAAGTCGCTCGACGGCTTCGTCACCGAGCGGCTGATGGAGCGGCTCGACGCTGCCGGCGATCTTGCATTCTACACGGGTCCGTTCCTGCTCAGCGACGCGGCGCCCCGCCTACCCGGTTCGCGAATGGTCTCGCTGACCGCGGGGGGGAACGAGGATTATTACGCGCTCGGCCAGGCGGACGTCTGGCGGCCGACGGCGGAGGCGAAGGCGTTCGCCCCGCTGATGGAATTTATCGCCACGCTGCCGTTCGAGGCCACGGGGCGGATGATCATCATGTACGACTTCGACGGCCGCGCCGTGCCGGCCCATCGCGACCATGAGAGCGCGGAGCTGTGCCACGAGTTCGTCTGGTTCCGGACGAACTTTTCGAAGCGCTTCTACATGCTGAACCCGGAGACGGGGGAGAAGCGCTACGTTTCCTCGCACAGCGCCTGGTTCGACACGGTCAATCAGTATCACGGCGCCGACGCGGCCCGCGGTCTGTCGTTCAGCATCCGCGTCGACGGCCGCTTCTCCGACGACTTCCGCCGGCAGATCCCGGACGCGGCGGCCAATCCGGCGAGCGCGCCGGCGCTTTGGGCGGCGGCCGTCGTGGCACGATGAGAAAGGGGCGGCCGAAGCCGCCCCCCCAACGTCCCTCGAGAGGAACGACTTATTGCGGGCCGAAATTCTTGTCGGCAGGGCCCTTGTAGCTCTCGCCGGGCGAGTGCGCCGGATTGCGCCGGCTGGGATGCTGGCCCGGCGGGAAGGGATGGCTGGCGGGCTTGTTGCCGCCGCCGGCGACGAGACCGAGCTCGTCCGTGTGAAGGTTGCGCATGCTTTTCTCCTCTGTGCCGCGCGCCGAGGAGTAGCGCGCCGCCGAGGCAGGAATTCAGAAGCGGCGCGAAGGTTCAACGCCCCATTTACGCGTGTCCCGGAACGGGACGATCGGCGCGCCTTTCCTGAAAGCCGAAAAAAAACGCCCCGGCCGGAGCCGGGGCGTCTTCCAATCGCGAAGCCTGGATACTGGGCTCCGAGTTCTTAGCGGCAGCGGCGGGCGCTGCGGCCCCTCTGGACCTCGCGGCCGACCAGCGCGCCGACGGCGGCGCCGAGGATGGTGCCGGTGGCCCGCGAACGGCCGCCGTCGAGCGCGCGGCCGACGAGGGCGCCGCCGGCGCCGCCGACGATGAGGCCGGTGGTCCCGTTCGAGCGGCGGCAATAGATGCGGCCGTCGCGGCCCTGCCAGGTCGGCCCGTTATAGGCCTGGGCATGAGCGGTGGTGGTCATGACCGGCAGCGCCGGAACCGCGAGAGCCGCAGCCGAGGCGGCGATGAGAATCTTGCGCATGTGAATACTCCTTCACTCATTTTCTCTCTCGCGGGAGGTGCGGGCCCCGCGGGATGTGTGAAGGTCTAGACCGATTCGCCTGAGCCCCGTCTGAATCGAGGCGTTAGCTGAGGTTCAGGAGGATCAACGGGCGCGGCGCGCCGGGTAGCGGCTCGCTTCTCAATGTAAAGAGTTCGGTTAACGGCTTCTTTACCATGCCCGTTTACCTCCGCCCCGGGAATAATTTTGGGGGACGTGAGATGAGCATCCTTTTTGCGGCGGCGCTGCTGCTCGGCCCGAGCGGGCTTCCGGAGATCGACCGGCGATCGCTCGATCTTCAGGCACGCGCCGAGGCGCTGCAGCCGCGGCTCGCCCGCTCGCACCGCGAAGGGCTGTTCGAGCTCGAGGCGATGACGACGGTGTGCCGGGCGGCGGGCAGCCAGACCGATCCGCGCGCGTTCCTCGCGACGCTGAGCCGCGCTTATGGCCTCAGCGCCACCGAGACGGCGGCGCTTCGCGGCAGCTGCGCCGCCTATCTCGCCGGCCGCGCCGACGGCCGCCGCTGAGGCTCAGCGGCCGTCGCCCGGCTTGTCCGGCGACGGCACGTCGGTGTCGTAGGTCGAGGTGGATTTCGTCACCGCCGTCGGTGCGGGCGTGCGCAGCGCATATCCGGACGCCAGCCAGCCGAGTACCGCGAGCAGCAGCACGAGCAGGACCAGCATGACGAGGCAGGAAGGCCGGGTCCATCGTGCGCACTGCATCTCATCTCCTCGCCCGGTTGCTTGGCACGGGTGAGCCGCTAAACCGCCGAGGACGCGATCGGTGCCGCGGCGCTTGACAGTCCCGCGGCGGGGCAGCGGCGACGACAGCATTGGGCGCGCCGCCGCCATACGGTAGAAGCCGCAGGAGGCGTCAAACTCTATCTGAACCGGCCGCATGGCTGATTCGGCGCCGCGATGGGGGATCGTGGGCGAGTGACACGGATATCCGGAACAACAACGATCGTGGCAGCAGCCCGGCTTGCCGGGCTCACGCTCGCGATCTTCGCCGCCCCGGCCGCGGCCGAGCAGGCGCGCGCCGTCCTCGCCGTCACCGCCACCGTCGTCCCCACCTGCTCGATCGAGCACCGTCCGGCGGCGCGCTACAGCGCCGACATCGCCTGCTCGACCGGGGCCACCGTCACCACCAAGACCGCGGCGCGCCATGACGCACAGCCGCTCGACGAAGCCGCCTCGCTGCTCGGCGCGCCCGTGAGGCGGAGCGGCGGCGTGGTCTTCACCGCGCCGGTCCGGGCGGCCTCCGCCGCGGCCGCCGCCGAGGCCGGCCAGCCGCAATATCTCACCATAACCTACTGATCGTTGCCGCTGGCGCCGCCGCGCCTGTTGCGCCTAGAAAGCGCGCCGGACAGCGACGAGGGGCGACATGACGGCAGGGGCGCAGGATCATCCGAACCGGGAGCTGAGGAAGGTCGTCGCGGCGAGCCTCGTCGGCACGATGATCGAGTGGTACGACTTCTTCCTCTACATCTCGGCCGCGGCGCTGGTCTTCAACGTCGTCTTCTTCCCGACCGCGGATCCCTGGACGGGCATTTTGCTCGCCTTCGGATCGAACGCGCTCGGTTTCTTCGCGCGGCCGATCGGCGGCATCGTCTTCGGCCATTATGGCGACCGCATCGGCAGGAAGCGCCTGCTGATGCTCAGCCTCGTGCTGATGGGTGCCGCGACCGTGCTGATCGGCCTCCTCCCGACCTATGGCCAGATCGGCGTCGCCGCGCCGATCCTGCTGGTGCTCCTGCGCCTCGTTCAGGGCTTCGCGGTGGGCGGCGAATGGGGCGGCGCCGTGCTGCTCGCCGCCGAGCATGGCGACGCGCGACGCCGCGGTTTCTGGGCTAGCTTCCCGCAGGCAGGCGTGCCGCTCGGGCTGGTGCTCGCCTCCGGCGTGCTCGCTTTGATGTCGGCGTTCCTCAGCGAGGCGCAGTTCCTCGCCTGGGGGTGGCGGATCCCGTTCCTGCTGTCGGCCGTGCTGGTGGGCCTCGGCTGGTGGATCCGCAATTCGGTGCCGGAGAGCCGGACCTTCGAGGATGCGGTCGCCGCGGCCGAAGCGCCGCCGCGGATGCCGGCTCTCGAAGTCCTTCGCGAGCGTCCCCGCGCCCTCATCACCGGAGCGGGGCTCCGCGTCGGCGAGAACATCTCCTACTACATCATCACCGGCTTCTCGCTCACCTACATCACCAGCGCGGCGGGGCTCAGCCGGGACGTGGCGCTCCAGGCGGTGCTGATCGGATCGCTGGTCCACTGCCTCACCATCCCGCTGGCGGCGCGGCTCTCCGACGCGGTCGGCCGGCGCTGGGTCTACGCCGCGGGCGGGCTCGGCCTCGCCGGCTTCAGCTTCGCCTTCTTCCCGATGCTGGCGAGCGGCGACTATGGCACGATCGTCCTTGCGATCACGATCGGGCTCATCCTCCACGGCACGATGTACGGGCCGCAGGCGGCGTTCATCGCCGAGCTGTTCCCGACGCGGATCCGCTATTCGGGCGCATCGATCGCCTACCAGCTCACCTCGATCGTCGCGGGCTCGCTGGCGCCGATCATCGCCACCGCCATCTATCGGGCGCAGCAGGACGCCTTCTGGATCGCCGTCTATGTGGGCGCGGCCTGCCTGGTGAGCGGCGTGACCGCCCTTCTCGCCCGCGAAACCAAGGGGTTGGAGCTGTCATCGATCCGTTGACTCCGCGCCGCGCCTGGGCTTGATCGTCGCTGGGCAAGCGGGGGCGACGGTGCAGACGGGGACGAGACCGCTCAAGTTCAGCGAGGCGCCGGGCGCCGGCGAAGCCTCGTTCCACGCCCTCGCCGACTCGATCGACCAGATGATCTGGTCGACCCGCCCAGACGGCTACCACGATTATTACAACCGCCGCTGGTACGAATATACCGGCGTGGCGGTCGGTTCGACCGACGGCGAGCGCTGGAACGGCATGTTCCACCCGGAGGACCAGGAGCGGGCCTGGGCCGTGTGGCGCCGGTCGCTCACGACCGGCCAACCCTATCACATCGAATATCGCCTCCGGCACCGCTCCGGCGAGTATCGCTGGGTGCTGGGGCGCGCGCAGCCGGTGCGCGGCCCGTCCGGCGAGATCCAGCGCTGGTACGGGACCTGCACCGACATCCACGAGCTGAGGCTGGCGCAGGACGTCGCACGGCGGGCGGAGGAGCGGTACCGGCTGGCCTTCAGGGCGACCAAGGACGCGATCTGGGACTGCGACCTCACCACCGACGAGCTCGACTGGAACGAGGCGCTCCAGACCGCCTACGGCTACGACCCGGAGACGGTGCGGGTGACCGCGGCCTGGTGGCTCGACCACATTCACCGGGACGACCGCGCCCGCGTCGACGCGAGCGCCCGCGCCGCCATCGAGGGGGAGGGGTCCGACTGGACCGAGGAATATCGCTTCCGCCGCGCCGACGGCAGCTATGCGGAGGTGCGCGACCGGGCGACGATGATCCGCGACGAGCATGGTCGCGCGGTGCGGATGATCGGCGCGATGCTCGACCTCACCAGCTGGAAGCGGGCCGAGCAGCACCAGCGCCTCCTGATCAACGAGCTCAACCACAGGGTGAAGAACACGCTCGCCATCGTTCAGGGGATCGCCCAGCAGACCTTCAGGGGCGAGGCCGCGGCGCCCGCGGCCCGGGAGGCGTTCGAAGGGCGGCTCGCGGCGCTGTCGGCGGCGCACAACGTCCTCACCGACCGGAGCTGGGCGCCCGTCTCGCTGGTCCAGATCGTCGAGGACGCGATCGCGCCGCACCGGGCTCAGGCGGACCGCTTCTCGGTCTCCGGGCCGGATGTCGAGCTTCCGCCCAAGGCGGCGGTCTCGCTCGCGCTGACGATCCACGAGCTTTCCACCAACGCCGTCAAATATGGCGCGCTCTCGGCTCCGGACGGGCGGGTCGAGATCGCGTGGAGCGGCGACGGCGGGCGCCTCCGCCTCGTCTGGCGTGAGAGCGGCGGGCCAGAGGTAACCGAGCCGCGCCGGCGCGGCTTCGGGACACGGCTGATCGAGCGCGGGCTCGCCGCAGAGCTCGACGGCAGCGCCACGTTCGCATTCCGCCGCGAGGGCGTCATCTGCACGATCGAAGCGCCGCTTCCGGCCACCGTCCAGCATCTCGACAGATCGGGGAGACCAGAAAAATGAACCAGCGCGCCTTCATCCAGACGATGATCGCCCTCGCCTCCGCCTCGCTCGGCCTCGTCGCCGCTCTCGCGTGGAACGAGGCGATCAAGGCGACGCTCGCCAGGCTCGGCCTCGGCGACGATCTTGTCGGCCTCTACACCTACGCGATCCTGGCGACGGTGCTCGCCATCGTCATCCTGGTCTGGCTCGGCAGGATCGCCGCGCGCATCGGCGGCGAAGCCGCGATTACGCGGGAAGCCGAGGGCTGAGGGGCCCGCCCTCCGGCTCCGCCGGGCGGAAGGCGCGGCGCAGCCGGGCGATGAGGCCGTTGCGCTCGATCCATTCGGCGTAGCGGCGATAATCGGGGTCGGCCATCAGGTGCCGCTCCTCGGTCCTGGCCCGCCAGTAATAGACGCCGCTGACGATGCCGAGGAGCGCGGTGTTGCGGATCATGTCCGCCGGGTCGCCGGTCGTCGCGAGGAACGGGAGCGTCATCAGCCACCAGGTGATGTTCTTCGAAATATAGGCCGGGTGCTTGGTCCAGGCATAGGGGCCGTGAGTCAGGATGCCGCGGTGGGTGAGGTTCGAGAAGCGCGGCCCGAATGCGACCGTCGCCCAGGCATAGACGCAGTGGAGAAAGGCGATGGCGATGCCGACTGCAACCATCGCCAGCGGCCAGCTGTCGAGCCAGTAGGTCCATTCGCCGGTGCCGGAGCGGTAATCGAGCGGCCCGCCGCCCTGCATCGGGCTGAAGGGCGGATAGCAGAGCAGGGCGGCGATCCAGGCCACCGCGAATGGATTGGCCGAGCGGATGTGCGAATCGAGCGGCTTCAGCGTCAGCATGTAGCCGACCGTCGCGAAGCTCACGTCGACCATGAAGCTGGCATGGGCGAGCCAGATCGTGAAATTGATCGGATTGGCCGTGATGTCGCGGCTGCTCGGTGCGATCACGACCTCCCAATTGTAGGGCAGCGCCGAGATCATGAAGGCGAGGAAGAAGCCCTTGATCGCCCAGCCGCGGGCATAATCCTGGAGCACCGCCGGGTCGGCGAGATGCCGCCGCCCGGCGACCAGCTGGCCGAAATGCCAGGCGCCGTCGCGCACGTCCTCCACCCGCCGGTCCAGCCAGATGATATAGGGGATCGAAACGACGAGCAGGCCGATCGATCCGATGCCGAGCACGTACATGGCGAACAGATACTGGCCGTCCCAGTACCAGCGGCCGATGCAGTAGGCGAAGGCGATGATCGCCCATGTCGCCCACAATCCCGCGATCTTGACGATGCTGCCGTCGAGGGTGTCGCGGAGCGGGCGCGCCGGACGGTCCCAGGCGATGCCGGTGCTCGCATGGCGATGGACCTTGTCGACGAGCAGCGACCAGAGGATCATCGGCACGCCGCAGGCGACGAGCGCGGCCAGTGCGGCGAAGGGTCCGACCATGCCGTAGGCCCGGGACGCCGCCGTCCAGGCGAGGAGGCCGAGGCAGCCGGCCAGGCCGACACCGGTGCTGACAGCCGATTTCGGCCTCTCGTCGGCGGCGAAGGACGCCGCAATCTGGCTCTGCGCGTTCATGGCAGGAGGATTATCCCAGGGGACCGGTGCGAGTCGTTAATGGCGGCGCCCGCCGAAGCTGCGGTCCCGCTCTGGCACGGCCGCGGCGGGCGCGTTAACAGCCCCGCCCGATCCAGCCCGAGGAGCCGCCAATGCCCCCACCCCTCCCCTACAGCGCCGACGAGCAACGATATGACGGACGCATGCCCTACCGCCGCTGCGGGCGGAGCGGGCTCGAGCTTCCCGCCGTTTCCCTCGGGCTGTGGCAGAATTTCGGCGGCGCGGACGTGTTCGAGACGGGTCGCGCGATCCTCCGCCGTGCCTTCGACCGCGGCGTCACCCATTTCGACCTCGCCAACAATTACGGCCCGCCCTACGGATCGGCCGAGGAGAATTTCGGCCGCGTCCTGGCAGCTGACTTCAGGAGCCACCGCGACGAGCTGATCGTCTCGACCAAGGCGGGCTGGGACATGTGGCCCGGGCCCTATGGCGATATCGGCGGCAGCCGGAAATATCTCGTCGCGAGTTGCGAGCAGAGCCTCAAGCGGCTGGGGGTCGACTATGTCGACATCTTCTACTCGCACCGGGTCGATCCGAAGACGCCGCTCGAGGAGACGATGGGCGCCCTCGCCCACCTCCACCGCCAGGGCAAGGCGCTCTATGTCGGCATCTCATCCTATTCGCCCGAGCTGACGCGGCGGGCGCAGGAGATCCTCGCCGCCGAACGGGTGCCGCTCCTCATCCACCAGCCGAGCTACTCGATGCTCAACCGCTGGATCGAGCAGGGGCTGCTCGACACGCTTGAAGCGCTCGGCGTCGGCTGCATCGCCTTCTCGCCGCTGGCCCAGGGCCTGCTCACCTCCAAATATCTGAATGGGGTTCCGGAAGGGGCACGGGCGAGCAAGGGCGGATCGCTGCGGGAAGGACAGCTCAACGAGGATAATCTCGGCCGCATCCGCGCGCTCAACGCGATTGCGGAGCGCCGCGGCCAGACGCTGGCGCAGATGGCGATCGCGTGGGTGCTGCGCGATCCGCGCGTCACCTCGGCGCTGATCGGCGCCCGCACCGTCGAGCAGCTTGACGACAGCCTCGACGCCGTGAACGGCGCACCGTTCTGCGACGAGGAGCTGGCGGAGATCGACCTCTACGCCGGCGAGGGCGGCATCAACATCTGGAAGGTGTCCTCGGAGATCAGCTGAGCGCCGGTGCGAGGTCCGGCAGCGCGTCAAGCTCCTCGTAAAGGGCCGGAAGGTCCGCGCCTTCGATCCTGCGCAGCAAATCGTCGAAGCTGTCGATCACGAAATAGGCCTCCTGGAAGGCGTTGCTCCTGTAGGTCGTGCGCAGCACCTGCTCGAGATCGAAGCGCGGGCGGCTCGGCTCGGGGCTTTCGAGGCTGAAACGGGATTCGCCAAAGCTCGACAGGATGCCGGCGCCGAAGATGCGCAGCTCCCCCTCATCGCGGGCGAGGCCGAACTCGACGGTGTACCAGTAGAGCCGCGCGAGGCGGTGAATCTGGCCGCGGCCAAGCGCATCGAGCCCAAGCTCGCCGAGGCGCTGCATGAAGTCCGCGACCGCTGGGAGCGCGAGCAGCGGGACGTGGCCGAAGACGTCGTGGAACACGTCCGGCTCCTCGAGATAATCGAGCTGCGCGGCCGAGCGGATGAAGTTGCCGGCGGGGAAGCGGCGCTTCGAAAGATGATCGAAGAAAATATCGTCCGGCACGAGGCCGGGGACCGAGACGACCTGCCAGCCGGTGCGGCCGAACAGGCGCTCATTGAGCTCGTCCAGCTCAGGTATGCCGGGGCGGGAGAGGCTGAGGACGTCCAGCCCTTCCTCGAAGGCGCGGACGGCGCGGCCGTGCAGCATCTCCTGCTGGCGGGCGAAGAGCAGGTCCCAGACGCGATGATCCTCCGGCGTGAACCGCTCCCAGCGCTGCGGGATCGTCCAGTCGGCCGCGCAGCCGGGCGACGGCAGCGACGACGCGGACGCGCGCGGCGGCGCGAGATCGAGCGAGAAATCGGTGAACATCGGAAGCTTTCCTTCGAGACAAAGAAAACCCCGCCCGGAAATCCGGACGGGGCGATCGAGAAGCTGAGCCGGGTAGCGTCAGCGCGTCAGATCGGTCCCGCCCGGGCGGTGCCGTAATAATGATAAGCCGCAGCGGCGAGTGCGGGGCCGGAGGCGCGCGGATCGCTGGACTGGGTGCTGCGGTTCGTCATCTCGCTCCTCGCTGGCGGCTCGGCGCCGTCATGTCAACGCCGCTCTTTTTGCGCGGCCGCGGCTGAACGGACGTTGACCGGTCCCAATTCGCCCGATAGCTATGTGCTCGTAATGACGGCCGAATTCCGCATCGCGCGCAACGCTCCGGGCTGCTGGTGGCGCTGGCCCCCGCATATCCAAGGCGCGCGCCCAGCGATCGACTAGCCGAAGCGAAAAGCTTCCTGAAGCGACTCCCAGGCCCGCCCTCACCAGGCGGGCTTTTTGTCGTCCCTTTTGTTGAACTGGAAACCTCGAATGATCATCGTCCTGAAGCGCGAAGCCCCTCCCGAGACGGCGCAGGAGCTGCTGGAAAAGATCGCCGCAAAGGGGCTGAAGCCGCTCCACATGCCGGGCACCGAACGGGTCGTCCTCGGCGCACTGGGCGACGAGCGGGTGCTCGCCGAGCTCGCGCTGGACAGCCATCCGATGGTCGAATCGCTGAAGCCGATCCTCGCGCCCTACAAGCTGGTCAGCCGCGAGATGCACCCGCACGACACCATCGTGCGGCTCGGCAAGGCGGCCATCGGCGGCCGCGGCTTCACCGTCATCGCCGGCCCCTGCGCGGTCGAGACCGAAAGCCAGATGCGCAACACCGCCCGCCTCGCGAAGGCGGCGGGCGCGCACGGCCTGCGCGCCGGCGCGTTCAAGCCGAGGACGAGCCCCTATGCCTTCCAGGGGCACGGCCTCGAGGGCCTGAAGCTGCTGCGCGCGACCGGCGACGAGTTCGGCCTGCCGGTCGTCACCGAGGTGATGGAGACGGGCGATGTCGGCATCGTCGCCGAATATGCCGACGCGCTCCAGATCGGCGCGCGCAACATGCAGAACTTCTCGCTGCTCAAGGCCGTCGGCCGGGCGGGCAAGCCGGTGGTGCTGAAGCGCGGCATGGCGGCCAAGGTCGAGGACCTGCTGCTTGCCGCAGAATATCTCCTCGCCGAAGGCAACGGCGACGTCATCCTGTGCGAGCGCGGCATCCGCACCTTCGAGACGGCGACCCGCAACACGCTCGATCTCAATGCCATCCCCTACATCAAGCAGAGGTCGCATCTGCCGGTGCTGGTGGACCCCTCGCACGGGACGGGCGTCCGCGACTTCGTGATCCCGATGGCGCTTGCAGCGGCGGCCTGCGGTGCCGACGGGATCCTCGTCGAGATGCACGAGAACCCGGCCGTCGCCTGGTCCGACGGCGCCCAGTCGCTCTACCCGGAGGGCTTTGAGCAGTTGATGGCGGCGCTGGCGCCGGTGGTCGCGGCGGTCGGGCGGCAGCTGGCATGAACGCGCTCCACCCAGGCGGCGGAACGGCGCGGGCGCTGACCCGGCGGCTCGCGGCGGGCGCCGACCGGCTGGCCTTGTACGCCGCGCTGAGCGATGGCGGGACCCGCGGCGATACAATGCTGCTGGAGACGCTCGGCGGACCGAGCCTGATCCTCGACCAAGCGGCGGTGCGGATCGAATGCCGCGAGGGCGAGGTGACGCTGACCCGGCTCACAGCCGGCGGGGCGGCGGTGCTGGCGACGGTCGAGCGCACGCTCTCCCACCGCGTCGCCGAGCGATCCGCGGATCGGCTCGTGCTCCGGTTTCCGCGGATAGCCGGCGACGATGCCGAGCAGCGCCTGCTCAGTCCTTCGCCGTTCGACGTGCTCCGCGCGCTGACCGGCGGCGTCCGCGCCGAGACGCCGGAAGAGCCGTTCACGCTGACGCTGCTCGGCGTCGTGGCGTTCGATCATGTCGACCTGTTCGAGGATCTCCCCGCCCCTGCCGAGGATCCGCTGGGCTTCCCCGACTTCATCTTCTGGGTCGCCGAATCGCTGGTGGTCGCCGAGCCGGGCCTCGCGCCGCGGCTGGTCTGCACCTCGTTCGGCAGCGATCCGGACGAGGCGTTGCGCGGCGAGAACAGCGCCGCCGAGCGGCTCGCGGAGCTTGCTGAATGCTGCGAAGCCGCCCCCGCTTCCCTGCTGCACACCAAACCTCGTTCGTCCCGAGCGATGTCGAGGGGCGCAGGCGCGGACTCCGTGCAGTCGCCCCTCGACTGCGCTCGGGACGAACGGAATCCTCACTCGTCACCTAATCCGCCTTCCGTGCCCGAGGCGGTGCCCGATCTGGACGACTGCGAATATGCGGCGCTCGTCGGGCGGATGAAGGAGCATGTGCTGGCCGGCGACGTCTACCAGATCGTCCCCTCGCGCACCTTCCGCGCCCCCTGCGTCGACGCCATCGCCTCCTTCGCAGCCGTGCGCCGGCTCGACCGAA
>DASWMB010000066.1:0-8832 GCA_036399955.1 Allosphingosinicella sp.
GCCGCCGGGGAGCGCCGTCGTGCGCGTGAACTTGAGGCCGCCCGCGCCGAGGAGGTCGAGCGCTTCGGAGGCGAGGGCGCGGGCGGTGGTGATCTTCCCGCCGTAGACGGAGAGCAGCTTCGCGCCCGGCGAGGGGTCGAGCTCGAGGCGATAGTCGCGGCTGACGGACTGGGCATCTGCGGCGCCGTCGTCCCACAGCGCGCGGACGCCGCCATAGCTCCAGATCAGGTCGGCGGGCGAAATCTTTCGGACGAAGGCGCGGTTCGCCGCGGCACAGAGATAGGCGATCTCCTCAGGGCTCGGCCGCTCGTCATCCGGACCCGTCGCGGCAACGTCGGTCGTGCCGATCATCGTCGCGCCTTCGAAGGGGAGGGCGAAGACGATGCGCCCGTCGGGCTGCTGGAGGATGTAGCCGTGGTCCCCGTCGAACAGGGACGGGACCACGATGTGGCTGCCCTTGACCAGGCGGGCGCGGGCGCGGCTCTCCCCGGCGAGGCGGGCGCCGAGCACTTCGGCGACCCAGGGCCCGGCGGCGTTGACGATCGCCGCGGCGGAGACGCTGCGGCCGTCGCTGAGCTGCGCGCGCCAGGCGTCGCCCTCGCGCCGGGCGGAGAGGAGGGCGGTGCGGGTCCAGACCTGGGCACCTCGCTCGGCGGCGTCGAGGGCGTTCAAGGCGACGAGGCGTGCGTCGTCGACCCAGGCGTCCCAATAGGACAGGAGGCGCCGGCGGGCGCCGTCCTGGAGGGGCTCGCGGACCGCATCGCCGCGCGCTACGCCGCGGGAGCGCTTCAGGCTGCCGCGGATGGCAAGCGCGTCGTAGAGGAGGAGCCCGAGGCGGATCATCCACCAGGGGCGCATGCCCGGCGCATGGGGCAGGATGAAGCGCAAGGGGCGGACGATGTGCGGCGCATTCCTCAGCAGCACCTCGCGCTCGGCCAGCGATTCGGCGACGAGCCGGAACTCGTAGCGTTCGAGATAGCGCAGGCCGCCATGGGCGAGCTTCGAGGAGGCCGAGCTGGTATGGGCGGCAAGATCGTCCTTCTCGACCAGCAGCACCTTCAGGCCCCGCCCCGCGGCGTCGCGGGCGATCGCTGCGCCGTTGATGCCGCCGCCGACGACGAGGAGATCGAACCTGTCCATCGCAAGGCGCATACCGGGAGCGGCCGAGGCTGGAAACCGCCGCGTCGGCGTGCGAGCAAAGGCGGATGACCGGCAAGCTCCTCGTCATCGACGAAGGCACGACCTCGACGCGCGCGATGCTGTTCGCGGCGGACGGGGCATGCCTCGGTTCCGAGCAGCGGGAGCTCACGCAATCCTATCCGCGGCCCGGCTGGGTCGAGCATGACGCGGAGGAGATCTGGCGCGAGAGCCTCGCCTGCGCCCAGGCCATGGTCTCGGCGGCAGGCGGCGCGGGGCGCATCGCCGGCATCGGCATCACCAATCAGCGCGAGACGATCGTCTTCTGGAGCCGGCGCACGGGGTACGCTCTCGCGCCGGCGATCGTCTGGCAGGACCGCCGCACGGCTGATTTGTGCGAGCGGCTGAAGGACGAGGGCGCGGAACCGGAGCTGCAGGAGCGGACGGGGCTGCTCCTCGACCCCTATTTCAGCGGCTCGAAGATCGCTTGGGCGCTGGAGCACTGGCCGCAGCTGAACGAGGCGGGGGACGATCTGTGCGTCGGGACGGTGGAGAGCTGGCTGGTCTTCCGGCTGACCGGCGGACTCCACGTCTCCGACGCGACCAACGCCTCGCGGACCGCCCTGATGGACATCAGGACCGGCCTCTGGGACGCGGCGCTGCTCGACCTGTTCGGGGTGCCGCCCGCCGCACTGCCGGAGATCGTCGACTGCGCCGGCGTGATCGGCGAGACGCTGCCCGAGCTGTTCGGCGCCCCGATCGCGATCGCGGGCATGGCAGGCGACCAGCAGGCGGCGGCGATCGGCCAGGCGTGCCTCGAAGAAGGCGAGACCAAGGCGACCTACGGCACCGGCGCCTTCGTGCTCACCAACTGCGGCGATCGCCTGCTGGCGAGCCGCCATCGCCTGCTGTCGACGATCGCCTGGCAGATCGGCGGGCGGCGCGTCTACGCGCTGGAAGGATCGGTGTTCGCCGCCGGCAGCCTCGTCAAATGGCTGCGCGACGGGCTCGGGCTGATCGGCTCGTCGCGCGACACGGAGGCGCTGGCGCGCTCGGTGCCGGATAATGGCGGGGTCTATCTCGTCCCCGCCCATAGCGGGCTCGGCGCGCCGCACTGGGCGCCGCATGCGCGGGGCGCGCTTACGGGACTCAGCTTCGCCTCGGGCCGCGGCCATGTCGTCCGCGCAGCGCTCGAGGCGATGGCGCACCAGACGCATGATCTCATGCGCGCCTTCGCCACCGACGGGGTGCGGTGGGAGCGGCTCAGGATCGATGGCGGCATGGCGTCGAACGGCTGGATGGCGCAGGACCTCGCCGACATGCTCGATCTCACCGTCGAGCGGCCGGCGTTCGTCGAGACGACGGCGCTCGGCGCGGCGATGCTGGCGGGCCTGGGCTGCGGCATGTTCGGGACGCTCGGAGAGGCGGCTGCGGCGATGCGCGGCCCGGCAGAGCGCTTCATGCCGGATATGTCGGAGGAGGAAAGGCAAGGTCGGGTTGCGGGCTGGCACAGGGCCGTCCAGGCAGTGCTGCGTTGACGATTGCACGGCCGCAGGGAGAAGGTTTCCGGGCTCAGCCCTCCAGATGCCCGCGAAGGCGATGCAGCCAAGGCATCATTCGCAGCGCATGGTCGGCCGGTATATCTGCAGCGTGTTGGTGGGGGAATCGCCGCCCAGGGTAAGCCCGCCGCCGGGCAGGAAGATCCGGTCGCCGACGACCGCGCCGCCGATCAGGCCATGGACGGCGATCGGGAGATCCGGAAGCCTGGTCCAGCGGTCGGCGCGCGGATCGTAGCCGTAAGTATTCGGCGTCAGGCCCAGCACATGGCTCCGCTCGCCCTCGCCGCCGAACACGAACATGCAGCCGCCAAGGGCCGCGCCCGTGATTCCGGCGTGGGCCGCCGGAAGCGGTGCGCCCCTGGTCCAGCGCCGGGTCGCGGGATCGTAAATCTCGACCACGTCGAGGCGCTCGGCCGTGAAGCCGGGGCCGGTGCGGCCGCCGGCGACGATGATCCTCCCGTTCAGCGCGACCATCGCCAGGTGGTTGCGCTGGCTCGGCAGGTCCGGAAGCTTCTCCCACGTGTCGGTCGCGGGGTCGTACACCTCGAAGGCCGAGCCCCCGGGCGCGCGGCCGCCGGCCACATAGATCTTGCCGTCGAGCACCGCCTGGCCGCCGCCGCTCCGTGCGGTCGGCATCGGCGCACGCGCCGCCCAGCCTCCGACCGCCGGATCGTGGACCCAGGTGTTCGCCACGTCCGTCCCCGGTCGCCCGGTCAACGCGCCGTCGATCTCGCCGCCGATCACGTAGACCTTGCCGCCGACCGCCGCGGCCTGCGAGTGGTGGAGCGGCTGGGGCAGGCTGGGGCCGAGCGACCAGCGGCCTGTGGCCGGATCGAAGATCTGGACCAGGTTGGACGTCAGCCGTCCGGCCGGCCAGCCGCCGAGCACCCAGATCCTGCCGTTCAGCTCAGCAATCACATGCTCGGCGCGGGCAAGCGGCATGGCGGTGCCCATGGTCCATCCGTCGACCTCCGGAGTGACCGCGGCCGGGGTCCCTTGGCTCGCGCGATCGTTCCAGGTCTCGCGCAGCTCACCCGCCTCGACGGGCGTGGACCGATTGGCCGGGGGTGCCGGTCGCGCCAGCGCCCGGCCCGTCAGCTCGACGGTGCGCCCATTGCGCCTGACGGTAATCGATACGGGGTCTCCCACCTTCAGGCTCTGGACGTATTCACTGGCCGCCTGCGGGCCGGTGACCGGTCTGCCCCCAAACTGAAGCAGAATGTCTCCGGGCTGCACTCCGATTGCCGCTGCAGTTCCGCCAGGCGCGACGGCGCCCACCTTCGGGCCTTGCGGATCCTCCTCGATCCCGAGCCCAAGCCCGACCTGGGGCTGCGCCGCCGCCGCCGCGGGCTGGGCCTGCTGTGCCTGCTGTGCGTGCGCAACCGCCGCGATCAGCGCAAGCGCCGCAGCGCCGGCAAACGCTCCAGAACCCCGTCTTGCAATCCTGCCCATCGCAGACTTCTCCCGTGGATGCGACCATTGTGGCATGGCATGAGCTGTCCGCCATGTGCCGAAAGTCACGGTCTCGGGTGCGACGGGGGCGCTTATTGCATTTGCCGGCTTCTCGGTTGCGCCTGCGCAGCGCCTGGCCGGCTTCCTCCGTTAGCGCTGCGGCGACGTGCCGAACCGGGCGCCGACCTTGGGCGCCTCGCCGCCGGAGCCCTCGGGCGCCACCCAGCTGTCGTCGATCATCCTGATGATGCCGGAGAAGTCCTTGCCGGCGCCGCCGAGGCGCTCGGCGAAGCGGGTGTAGAGCTCTTCGGCGGCGGCGCCCATCGGCGTATAGGCGTCGGCGCCTTGGGCGGCCTCCATGGCGAGGCGCAGGTCCTTCAGCATCAAGGCCGCCGCGAAGCCGCCTTCATAGCCGCGGTCGGCCGGCGTGTCGGGCCCGACGCGGGGGACGGGGCAGTAGCTGGTCATCGACCAGCACTGGCCCGACGCCTTGGAGGCGATGTCGAAGAAGGTCTGCGGGTCGAGGCCGAGCTTCTGGGCGAGGACGAAGGTCTCGCAGGTCGCGATCATCGAGGCGCCGAGCAGCATGTTGTTGCAGATCTTGGCCGCCTGGCCGGAGCCCGGTCCGCCGGCGTGGATCACGGCTTTGCCCATCGGCGCGAGGAAGGCCTCGGCGCGGCGGAACGCGTCCTCGGTGCCGCCGACCATGAAGGTGAGGGTGCCGCCCTCGGCCGCGGCGATCCCGCCGGAGACGGGCGCGTCGACCATCGCATAGCCCTGCGCCTGTGCCTTTTCGGCTTCCTCGCGTGCGGTGACGACGTCGATCGTCGAGCAGTCGATCAGGATCGCGCTGGCCGGCGCCTTGCCGAGGACGCTCGACTCGTAGACCTCGCGGACATGCTTGCCGGCCGGAAGCATGGTGACGACCGCCTCGACGTCGGCCACCGCTTCGCCCGCCGACCCGGCGCGCAGGCAGCCACTCTCCTCCGCCTTTGCGAGCGCCGCTTCGGAGAGGTCGAAGGCGCGCACGTCGTGGCCGGCTTTGGCGAGGTTCGCCGCCATGCCGCTCCCCATGTTCCCGAGCCCGATGAATGCGACGCGTGCCATGTCAGTACCTCGTCATGCCGGACTTGATCCGGCATCCATGAACGCTGCCGGGCCCGGATTTCAACAGTGAGTGTTCATGGATCCTGACTTTCGTCAGGATGACCGATCGCGCCTTACCGCCCCGTCCACTCGGCCTTCCGCTTGTCGACGAAGGCCGCCATGCCTTCCTTCTGGTCCTCAGTCCCGAACAGGCCGTGGAACAGGCGGCGCTCGAACACGATGCCCTGGGCAAGGCCCGTCTCGAAGGCGGCGTTCACCATCTCCTTGGTGGCGATGGCAGCGAGCGGGGCCATGGCGGCGATCGCCTCGGCCGTCTTCATCGCCTCGTCGAGCAGCTCGGCGGCGGGGACGACGCGGGCGACGAGGCCGGCGCGCTCGGCCTCCTCGGCGCCCATGTTGCGGCCGGTGAGGCACATCTCCATCGCCTTGGCCTTGCCGATCGCGCGGGTGAGCCGCTGCGAACCGCCCATGCCCGGCGTCACGCCGAGCCTGATCTCGGGCTGGCCGAACTGCGCGGTGTCCGCGGCGATGATGAAGTCGGCCATCATCGCCACCTCGCAGCCGCCGCCGAGCGCATATCCGGCGACCGCCGCGATCCAGGGCTTGCGCGTCGCCGTCACCCGCTCCCAGCCGGCGAAGAAGTTCGAGCCGTACATCTCGGCGAAGCCCTGGCTCGACATCTCCTTGATGTCGGCGCCGGCCGCGAAGGCGCGCTCCGAGCCGGTGACGACGGCGCAGCGCTGGCTGTCGTCCGCGTCGAACGCCTCGAACGCGGCGATCAGCTCCGCAAGCACCCGGCTGTTGAGCGCGTTGAGCGCCTTGGGCCGGTTGAGGACGATCAGGGTCACCGCGCCGCGGCGCTCGACCAGGATGGTCTCGTACGTCATGGGCGGGCTCCGGGGACGGAGCGTCTTACTGCTCGTTACCCGTCGGCTTGGCGCCCGCGCCGGCATCAGCCTCGCCCTCGCCTGCGGGCTTCCCGGCGGTGTCGCCCGCGTCGCCGGACGGCTTGCCGGAGACGGCATTGGCGTCGGCCGGTGCGGCCCCGTTCGCGTCGGGGAGCGCGGCGTTGGCGGCGTCCGCGGAGTTCGCGGCGGCGTTCGCGGAGTCTGCGGCGTTCGCCGCGGCATTGTTCGCGCTCGTGCTGCCGGCGTCGCAGGCGGCGAGGGCGATGAGCGGAAGGGCCGCGAGGATCGAAAGCTTCTTCATGTCGGGAAAACTCCTGCTGGATGGAAACGCCCGGCCTTCCTAAAGACGACACGGCGAAAATCAATCGGGAGCGCGCGATGGGCGAGGAGAGCAGGGATGCCGGAGGCGAGGTGACGCATGACGAGGCGCGGCGGCGCTTCGAACTCGAGGAGGACGGGGAGACCGGCTTCCTTACCTATTCGCTGCAGGACCGGATCATCGTCTTCACCCACACGATCGTGCCGCCCGAGCTGGAAGGCCGCGGCATCGGCGGCCGCATCGTCGAGGCGGGGCTCGGCTTCGCGCGTGAGTGCGGCCTCAAAGTGGTACCGCAATGCTCCTTCGTGCGCGGCTATATCGAGCGGCACAAGGAGCACGAGGACCTGCTCGCTTCGTAGCTCCCTCTCCCGCAGGCGGGAGAGGGGCGCGGCCGCGTGCGCAGCTGAGGGATACGCGGCGCCGGTACGGCGTTCTCGTCCCTCCCGATGCCCGATCTTCCCGCATGACCACCCCCCAGTTCCTGTCCTTCGCGGTGCTCGCGGGGATGATGGCCCTCTTCATCTGGGGGCGGATCCGCTACGACATGGTGGCGGTGCTCTCCCTGCTGGTCGCGGTGCTGGTCGGCATCGTCTCGCCCGAAGAGGCCTTCTCCGGATTTTCGGACGACATCGTCGTCATCGTCGGCAGCGCGCTCGTCATCTCGGCGGCGGTCGAGCGGTCGGGGGTGATCGAGGCGGCGCTGGGGCGGGTGACGAGCGGCACCCACAAGGTGGGAACGCAGCTCATCACCATCGTCGGCTCGGTCACGATCCTTTCCGCGATGGTGAAGAACATCGGCGCGCTGGCGATGATGATGCCGGCCGCCTTCCAGATGGCCAAGCGCTCCAACGCGTCGCCTTCCTGTTTCCTCATGCCGATGGCGTTCGGCTCGCTGCTCGGCGGGCTGATCACCCTCGTCGGCACCTCCCCAAACATCATCGTCAGCCGGGTGCGCGAGGAGATGACGGGCGAGCCCTTCGGGATGTTCGATTATGCGCCCGTCGGGCTCGGCCTGTCGGCGGCGGGTCTCATCTTCCTGCGCTTCGGCTTCAGGCTGCTGCCGACCAACCGCCGCGCCGCGCCGACGCTGGGCGAGGCGCTCGACATCGAGGATTATGCGACCGAGGCGCAGGTGCCCGCGAACTCGCCGGCCGAAGGGGTGACGGTCGCCGAGTTCCGCGCGATCACCGACAACGAGGTCGAGGTGACCGGCCTTCACAGGGGCGAGGTGCGGCGGACCGTGCCGCTGCCCGACGCGCGGATCAATGCCGGCGACGTCCTCATCCTCAAGGGGGAGCCCGAGGCGCTCGAGCGGGCGATCGCCGCCGCCGGGCTCGACCTCGAGGGGCAGCACCGCGACGCGGCCGACGGCGCCTCTTCAGGCAATGTCGGGGTCATCGAGGCGGTGATCGAGCGCGGTTCGATCCTCGCGGGCGGCGCGGCCGGGCGGATGGAGCTGCATGCGCGCCACGGCGTCAACCTCATCGCGGTCTCGCGCCGCGGCGAGCGGATCACCTCCCGGCTGCGCGACATCGTCCTGTGCCCCGGCGACGTCGTCGTGCTGCAGGGGCCGCTCGACACGCTCGCCGAGCGCCTGCGCGATCTCGGCTGCCTGCCGCTCGCGGAGCGTCAGCTGCGGCTCGGCAGCGCGCGCCGCGGCCTCGTGCCGCTCGCCATCCTCGGCGCGGCGATGGCGCTGACCGCGATCGGCTGGGTGCCGGTCGCGCTCGCCTTCTTCGGCGCGGCGGCTTTGATCATGCTCGCCGGCGCACTCCCGGCGCGCGACGCCTACCGGGCGATCGAATGGCCGATCCTGATCATGATCGGGGCGCTCATCCCGGTCGCGGACGCGCTGCGGACGACCGGCGCGACGGAGCTGATCGGCGGCTGGCTTTCGGCGGTCTCCGTGAGCCTCCCGGCCTGGGGCGCGGTCGCCCTGATCATGGTCGCGGCGATGGCGGTGACGCCCTTTCTCAACAACGCGGCGACCGTGCTCGTGATGGCGCCGATCGCCGCGACCTTCGCCGGCGAGCTCGGCTACCGGCCGGAGGCGTTCCTGATGGCGACCGCAGTCGGCGCCGGCTGCGACTTCCTCACCCCCATCGGCCACCAGTGCAACACGCTCGTCATGGGCCCGGGCGGCTACCGCTTCGGCGACTATGCCCGCCTCGGCGCGCCGCTGTCGCTGCTCGTCGTGATCGTCGGCGTGCCCTTGATCCTCGCCGTCTGGCCGCTGCGCTAGGCGGAGAGTTCGATCCACACGGGCGCGTGGTCGCTGGCGCCTTCGCGGGCGCGGGCGTCGCGATCGACATGGGCGGACTGGAGGCGCGGCAGGGCCTGGGCGTTCAAC
>DASWMB010000067.1:0-10968 GCA_036399955.1 Allosphingosinicella sp.
ATGTTGAATGGGCTTCGACTGACGCTTCTCGCGGCGGCGACTGCAGGTCTCGCCTTGCCGCAGCCCCTTGGCCTTCCAGCGGCAGCCGCGCGCCAGAGCGAGCCGCGCGAGCCGCTCTGCCGCCGCCCGGCGCCGCTTCCGCCGCTGCCCCCCGAGAACCCGGACCAACCGGAGCAGCTCGACGAACGGGCCTCTCCTGCGGTGCCGGCGCCCGTCTACGCGCCGCCCGCAGTCACGGTGCCGCCACCGCCGCCCCCACCGCCGCCCCCAACGCCGCCGGCACCCGCAGCTGCAGCGGCGGAAGGCGCGGACGTCGTGGTGACCGGCAGCCGCGTCGAGCGCCGCGACCTGACATCGACCTCGCCGCTCGCAGTCGTGACTGACGAGGAGTACGTGCTTTCCGGAGCGCCGTCCGCAAGCTCCCCGCCGATCGGCGCGCCGGGCTACGCGGCGCCGGCCGACTTCGAGCCGCGGTCGGGCCAGCTCACCGCCGGCGATCATGACGACTTGCTCAACCCTGAGCTCTACGCCCGCTACGTCCGCGCGGCGGGCGGCGGCCTCGATCTCAAAGGCGTGCCGGTGCTCGACACCCGCCACGCCTTCGTCGTCGAAGTGCTCGACGATGGCGGGCGGCCGATCCCGTTCGCCGAGGTGACGCTGACCTGTGCCGACGGCAACCGCCTCACCCTCGCCACCGTGGCGGACGGCACCGCCGTCTTCTTCCCGGACGTCGACCGCCTCGGCGGGAGCGTCCGCGTCGAGGTCGCGAAGGAGGGGCGGCGCGACGGCGGCAACCGCCTCGTCCCCGTTGCAGGGCGCAGCGCCGACCAGCGCCACCGGGTCCGCTTGCCCGCGGGGGCCCAGGCGGCGCGGCGCTTCGACCTGTTCCTGGCCGTGGACACCACCGGTAGCATGGGCGACGAGCTCGAATTCGTGAAGTCGGAGCTGCGCGCCATCCTCGGCGACATCGGCCGCGCCCATCCCGGCCTCGACATCCGCGTCGGCCTCCTGGTCTATCGGGACGAGGGCGACGAATATGTCACCCGCACCTTCCCGTTCACCAGCCGCGTCGAGGACATCCAGAGCGGCGTCCGCGCCCAGCGCGTGGCCGGCGGCGGCGACATGCCGGAAGCGATGGACGAAGCGCTCGCCCGCGCCGTCTCGCAGGATTGGCGGCCGGACGCGGTTCGCGCCCTCATCCTGGTCGCCGACGCGCCTCCCCATGCCGAAAACATGGAGCGGAGCTGGGCCGTCGCCGAGGCTGCCCGCGCCAAGCGGATCCAGATCGTTCCGGTCGCGGCGTCGGGCGTCGACGACCATGCCCAGTTCGTCATGCGCGGCATGGCGGCGCTGACCCAGTCGCGCTACCTCTTCCTCACCGACGACAGCGGCATCGGCAACCGCCACGCGGAGCCCTCGGTCGATTGCTACCAGGTGACCCGACTCGATTCGCTGGTGCGGCGGGTCCTCGAGAGCCTCATTTCCGGACGCCGGGCCGAGGCCCGTCCGCAGGAGGTGATCCGCTCCGTCGGCAACTACCGCGGCGGCCGCTGCCTGCTGCCGCAAGGCTGGAACGCGGACGGCTGAAGATCACCCGGGATCGTTTCGAACTCTCGGCCACGCGTCCACTGTCGACCTATTGCGGACATTGCCGCGGCCAAGCCGCAGTGTATGAAGCTGTCCAAGGGGAAGTGCGATGGCATCTCGTCCGCTCGCCGCCAATGTGCCGGGGCTGCTCTTTGCGGGCGCGATCCTTACGTCGCTGCCGGTGCTCTGGTTCTTCGCGACGCCTATCCTCGACACCAGCGAAGGCGCTTCGCACCTGCGCCACGGCACGACGCCGTATCTCCATGTGATCGGCGGCCTCGCCTGTGAACGGCTCCGCTTTGTCACTTCCCAAAGCCCGTCATGCGGCGCTTGACGGGCCCCGCGGCCGCTCCCCACCCTATGCGCGTACGCGTGAGAAGGGTGTTTGCTAGTGAAGCTTGTCGTCGTCGAATCGCCGGCCAAGGCCAAGACCATCGAGAAATATCTGGGCGCGGGCTATCGCGTGCTCGCCTCCTACGGCCATGTCCGCGACCTGCCGCCCAAGGACGGCTCGGTCGATCCCGATGCCGGCTTCGCGATGGAGTGGGAGACCTATGCCGACAAGGCGCGGCAGCTCAAAGCCATCACCGATGAGGCCAAGAAGGCCGACGGCCTGATCCTCGCCACCGATCCGGACCGCGAGGGCGAGGCGATCAGCTGGCACGTCCAGGAGGTCCTTCGGAACCGCCGCGCGCTCCCCAGGGACGTCGAGCGGGTGACGTTCAACGCCATCACCAAAGCCGCCGTCACCGAGGCGATGCAGCGTCCCCGCGCGCTCGACGAGGATCTGATCGACGCCTACCGCGCCCGCCGGGCGCTCGATTATCTCGTCGGATTCACTTTGTCGCCGGTGCTGTGGCGCAAGCTGCCGGGCGCCAAGTCGGCGGGTCGGGTCCAATCGGTGGCCCTTCGCCTCGTCGTCGACCGGGAGCGCGAGATCGAGCTGTTCCGCCCACAGGAATATTGGTCGGTCGCGGCCCTGATGGAGGCGGACGGGCAAGAGTTCCTCGCCCGCCTGGTGCGCTTCCGCGGCGAGAAGGTCGACCGCCTGTCGATCGGCGACCAAGGCACCGCCGAAGCCGCCAGGGCCGCCGTCGAGGCGGGCCGCTTCTCGGTCGCCTCGGTCGAGACCAAGCCGCTCACGCGCAATCCGCCGCCGCCCTTCATGACCTCGACCCTGCAGCAGGAGGCGGCGAGGAAGCTCGGCTTCTCGGCGAGCCACACCATGCGGGTGGCGCAGGATCTCTACGAGGCCGGCGCGATCACCTACATGCGGACCGACGGCGTCGACGTCGCGCCCGAGGCGATCTCCGGCGCCCGCCGCGCCATCGCCGCGCGGTTCGACGCCGGCTACGTCCCCGACAAGCCCCGCCTCTACACCACCAAGGCCAAGAACGCCCAGGAGGCGCACGAGGCGATCCGGCCGACCGACTACGGCGTCGACCGCCACGGCTCCGGCGACCATGCCCGGCTCTACGACCTCGTCTGGCGGCGGGCGCTCGCATCGCAAATGGCCTCGGCCCGGCTCGAGCGCACCACCGCCGAGCTCGCCGACGGCACGGGCCAGACGGTGCTCCGCGCCACCGGCCAGGTCGTCCTCTTCCCCGGCTTCATGGCGCTTTACGAGGAAGGCCGCGACGACGCCGAGGACGAGGACGGCCGCCGCCTGCCGCGCCTGCGCGAAGGCGAGGCGCCGGCCAAGAAGCGCGTCACCGCCGAGCAGCATTTCACCCAGCCGCCGCCGCGTTATTCCGAGGCGAGCCTGGTCAAGAAGATGGAGGAACTCGGCATCGGCCGACCCTCGACCTATGCCTCGATCCTCCAGACCCTGAAGGACCGCGACTATGTCCGCCTCGAGAAGAACCGCTTCATCCCGGAGGAGAGCGGCCGGCTGCTGACGGCATTCCTCGAGCGCTTCTTCGAGCGCTACGTGTCGTTCGATTTCACCGCCCATCTCGAGGACGAGCTCGACGACATTTCGGGCGGCCGGGCCGAATGGCAGACGGTGCTCGAAGCCTTCTGGCGGGACTTCAAGCCCAAGACCGCCGAGATCATGGAGAGGAAGCCCAGCGAGATCACAGAGGCGCTCGACGAGGTCCTCGCTCCCTGGCTGGTCCCGGACACGGACGACGGCTCCGATGCGCGCCTCTGCCCGGCCTGCGGCGACGGGCGGCTGGGCCTGAGGGGCGGCCGCTTCGGCGCCTTCGTCGCCTGCTCCAACTATCCGGAGTGCAAGTTCACCCGCCGCTTCGGCCAGGGCGGCGAAGAGGCCGGCGGCGATGCCGGCCCGAGCGTGCTCGGCACCGATCCGGCGACGGGGCAGGAGGTGACGCTCCGCACCGGCCGCTTCGGGGCCTATGTCCAGCTCGGCGAGGGTAAGGAGGCGAAGCGCTCGTCCATCCCCAAGGACGCCGGCGAGCTCGACCTCGACTTGGCGCTGCGCCTCCTTTCGCTGCCGCGGACGATCGGCCCGCACCCCGAGAGCGGCAAGCCGATCACCGCCTCGATCGGGCGCTACGGGCCCTATCTCGCCCATGACGGCAAATATGCGAAGCTCGGCTCGACCGCGGAGGTGTTCGAGACCGGCATGAACGCCGCCGTGGTGAAGCTCGCCGAGGCGGCGGCCGGCGGCGGCCGCGCCCGCGGCTCGCGCGAGCCTCTGAAGGTGCTTGGGGCCCATCCGCGCACCGAGCTCGAGATCAGACTGATGGAAGGCCGCTTCGGCCCCTACGTCACCGACGGCACCACGAACGCAACGCTTCCCAAGACGCTGAAGCCCGACGACCTGACGCTGGAGGAGGCCGCCCAGCTCCTCGACGAGCGCGCCGCCAAGGGCCCGCCGGCGAAGAAGGGCAGGGGCCGCAAGTCCGCTCCCGCCGCGAAGAAGGCGCCAGCGAAGAAAAAGGCTCCGGCGAAGAAGGCGAAGGAATGACCGTCGAACGCCGCGCCTCCTGCCGCTGCGGCGGCCTCACCGCGATCGCCCGCGGCGAGCCGCCGCGCGTCTCGATCTGCCATTGTCTCAACTGCAAGCGCCGGTCCGGCAGCGCTTTTTCCTACAATGCGACCTTCGCCGAGGAGCAGGTCGAGGTGACGGGCGCCCCAAGCCGCTACCGCAGCACCGGCGACGAGGGCTATTGGGCCGAAGACGAGCTCTGCGCCGTATGCGGCTCGATCGTCGCCTACCGGATCGAGCGCCGGCCGGGCATGGTGACGATCCCGGTCGGCGCCTTCGCCGATCCGGATTTCCCGGAGCCGACCGTCTCCGTCTACGGCGAGCGCCGCCACAAATGGTGCGTGATCGCGACCGACGGGCCGCTGGAGGAGCTCTAGTCGGCGCCGCAGGCGCGGCAGGCGGGATCCTTCACGATCCTGATCGTCCGGAGCGCCGGCTTCAGTGCGTCGAAGATGTGGAGCTTGCCGAGCGGATCCTCGCCGAACGGGACGATCTGGCGGATCGCCTCCATTGCCGCCCAGCTTCCCGCGAGTCCGGCTGCGGCGCCGAGCACGCCGAGCTCCGCGCAGCTGTCGCAATCCTCGGCATCGAACGCATCGCCGACATAGCAGCGGTAGCAGGGCCGCCCCGCCTCCCAGCCGCGGAACGTGCCGACCTGGATCTGGAACTGGCCGATCGCCGCCGAGACCAGCGGAATGCGCGCGGCCGTGCAATGGTCGGAGACGAGGAGCCGCGTCGCGAAATTGTCGCTGCCGTCGACGACCACGTCGGCGCCCTCGAGCAGCAGGGCGACGTTCGCCGCGTCGAGCCGCTCGCCCACCGCCTCGAACCGAACGTCCGGGTTGAGCCGTGCCGCCGCCTCTGCCGCCACCGCGATCTTCGCCCGCCCCACGTCGGCCGTTCCGAACAGCACCTGGCGCTGCAGGTTTGCGAGCGAGACGGCGTCTGCATCGATCACCCGCAGCCGGCCAACTCCCGCCGCGGCGAGATACTGGATCGCCGGCGATCCGATGCCGCCGGCCCCGACCAGCGTGACGCTCGTCTCGAGCAGCCGCCTCTGCCCCGCGCCGCCGATCTCCTTCAGGACGATGTGGCGGGCGTAGCGGTCGAGCTGCTCGTCGCCGAGGATCACCGCCCGGTCGAACCGAAGCCGCCGGCGCCGCGCGCCGTCTCGTCGAGGTCCTCCACCTCCTCGAAGCGGCCCTTTTGCACCGGCGCCGGGACGAGCTGCGCGATCCGTTCGCCGCGCACGATCTCGAACGGCTCGGATCCGAGATTGGCGAGGATCACCTTCACCTCGCCGCGATAGTCACTGTCGATCGTGCCCGGCGTGTTGAGGCAGGTGATGCCGTGCTTCAGCGCAAGGCCGGAGCGCGGCCGGACCTGCACCTCGAAGGCCTCGGGGATGGCGACCGCGAACCCGGTGGCAACCGCATGGCGCGCACCCGGCGCGAGCGTCAGCGTCTCCGCGGCGACGATATCGAGCCCTGCGGCGCCAGGCGTCGCGTAGGAGGGGAGGGGCAGCCCCTCGCCGTGCGGCAGGCGCTTCAGCGCGATCCGGATCTCAGTCGAGGGCATCGGCGATCCTTTCGGCGAGGCGGCGGGCGATCTCCTGCTTCGGCGCCCGGTCCCACAGCTCGATCCCGTCGGCGGTGACGAAGTACACGCTGTTCGCATCGCCGCCCATCACGTCGCCCGAGACGTCGTTGGCGACAATCCAGTCGCAGCCCTTGCGTTCGCGCTTCAGCTGCGCCTCGGCGAGGACGTCGTTGGTCTCCGCCGCGAAGCCGACCAGCAGCTTGGGCCGGTGGCGGCTCTCGGCCAGACCAAGCAGGATGTCCGGGTTCGGCGCCCAGTCGAGCTTCGGCGGCCCGTCCGACTTCTTGAGCTTGACCGGCGAAGCGGCGACGCGCCAGTCGGCGACGGCGGCGACGAGCACCGCAGCGTCGGCGGGCAGCGCCGCCTGCACCGCCCGGTCCATCTCCTGCGCCGTCTCCACCTCGACCCGCTCGACGCCCGGCGGCGATGGAAGGGCGACGGGGCCGGCGACCAGCGTCACCCGCGCACCGAGCTCGGCCAGCGCCGATGCGACGGCAAAGCCCTGCTTGCCCGACGACCGGTTGGCGATCACCCGCACCGGATCGATCGGCTCCTGCGGCGGCCCGGCGGTGACGATGATGTGGCGCCCGGCGAGAGGCAGATCCTCCCCGGAATGGGGAGGGGGACCAGCCGCAGGCTGGTGGAGGGGCGTGAGCGAAGCGAGCGTGACGCCCGGGGCGCCCTCCACCGCCGTTCCGGCGGTCGCCCTCCCCGTTCCGGGGAGGAACTGCTCGATCTCCCGCAAAATCGCGGCCGGCTCCGGCAGTCGGCCCGGCCCATATTCGCCGCACGCCATCTCGCCCTCGTCGGGCTCGACGACCGTCACCCCATCCGCCCTGAGCCGCGCCACGTTGCGCTTCGTCGCCTCGTGCTGCCACATCCGCACGTTCATCGCCGGTGCCGCGAGGATCGGCTTGTCGGTCGCGAGGAGGAGCGTCGTCGCGAGATCGTCCGCGATCCCCGCCGCCATCCTTGCGAGAAGGTCCGCCGTCGCCGGGCAGACCACCACGAGGTCCGCTTCGCGCGAGAGCTGGATGTGGCCCATCTCGACCTCGTCCTTGAGGTCCCAGAGGCTGGTGTGGACCGGCTGCTCGGACAGCGCCGCCAGCGTCATCCGCGTCACGAACTGCGCGCCGCCTTCGGTGAGCACGCAGCGCACCGTGCCGCCCGCCTTGCGGATCAGCCGCACGAGCTCGCACGACTTGTACGCCGCGATTCCGCCGCCGACGATGAGGAGAATGCGGCCCCCGTTCATCCGTCCAGCCTCTTCAGTTCGAGATAGAGGCCATCCGCCTCCGGCCCCGAATTCATCAGTAGATCTCGACCAGTTCGGCCTCGACGCGCGGCCGGATACGCTGGTGCAGGCGCTCTCGCTCGACGAGGTCCACCCGGCTGCCGAGGACCTCCTCGAGCCGCGCCAGCGCATCCGTGAGCTCGAAGAATCCCGGTCCAGCCTCCGATCCCGCTTCGTAAAGCAGGTCGACGTCCTGCGGGTTGGGCTCGTCCCGAGCAACCGATCCGAACAGATACAGCTTCTCGAAACCGAGGCGCTTCAATTCGCCCTCGAGAGGCTTCACGGCAGCAAGGACGTCGGCTCGGCTCATTCGATCAGGATAAGACCCAAACCGCCGCCGCGCCAGCCGCGGCCGAAAGCAGGGCAACGAGCGAATAGCTGCCGTAGCGCCGCGGCTGGACGACGAGGACGTCCGGGAGCGGGGGGTCCGGCGGGGCGACGCCGGGCGGCGGGTAATAGTAATCGAGGCGGCGGATCAGCTCCGGGATTTTTCTCAGCGTCCGGACGTTGCGCACGATCTCGTCGGCGAGGCGCGCTTCGGGGCCGAGCTCGCCGCGCACCCATTCGCGAAGGAACGGCTCGGCCGTCTCCCACATGTTGATGTCGGGATCGAGCGCGGTCGCGACGCCTTCCTCCATCACCATCGTCTTCTGGAGAAGGAGGAGGTGCGGCTGGACCGGCATGTCGAAATCGCGGGTGATGACGAACAGCCCATCGAGCATTCCGCCGATCGAGATGTCCTTGACCGGAAGACCGCGGATCGGCTCGCCGACCGCCCTGAGAGCGGTCGCGAACTCATCGACATTGTGGTGCGAGGGGACGTATTGCGCCTCGAAATGGATCTCGGCGACGCGTCGGTAATTGCCGACGATGAGGCCGTAGAGGATCTCGGCCAGCCAGACCCGGGCCTGCCGGTCGATCCGGCCCATGATGCCGAAGTCGATCGCGGCGAGGCGGCCGTCGGCGAGCGCGAAGAGATTGCCCTGATGGAGGTCGGCGTGGAAGAAGCCGTCGACCACCGCCTGTCGGAGGAAGGCGCGGACCAAGGTTGCCGCCAGCGCCTTGAGGTCATGGCCCGCCTCGACGAGGGCATCGCGGTCGGTGAGCTTGATGCCGTCGATCCATTCGAGCGTCATCACCCGCCGTGCGGTGCGGCTCCAGTCGATCTCGGGGATGTGGAATCCGCTCTCGGCGACGAGATTCTCGCGCAGCTCCGAAGCGGAGGCGGCCTCGCGCCGGAGGTCGAGCTCGCGCATCGTCCACTGGCGGAAGGTGGCGACGACGATGCGCGGGCGCAGCCGCGCCGCCTCGCCGCCATAATGCTCGACCTGCGCCGCCGCCCAATCATAGGTGTCGAGGGCGCGGGCGAAGTCCTCCTCGATGTTCGGCCTGAGCACCTTCACCGCGACCTGCCGTCCGTCGGTGGTGATCGCGCGGTGGACCTGCGCGATCGAGGCGGCGCCGACCGGCTCCTCGTCGATATGGGAGAAGAGCTCTTCCAGCGGCTTCTCGAGCGCCTGTTCGATGGTCGCGCGGATGAGGGGGAAGGGCGCGGGCGGCAGATTGTCCTGAAGCCGCGAAAGGTCCCTCGCCGCCTCGTCGCCGACGAGGTCGGGGCGAGTCGCCAGCGCCTGGCCGAACTTGATCGCGGCCGGCCCGATCGACTGGAAAGCCTCGGCATAAGCGGGCCTGGCGGGCACCCGCGCGCCGAACCGCGCCAGCCGGGCGAGGCGGCGCACCGGGGCGGGCGTGTTGTGGTCCCGCTCGATGCCGCGCAGCGCCCCGTGGCGCGCGAGCACCCGGCCCCATTTGAGGAGCCGCCAGACATGGACGATCGGCCTCGTCACACCTTCCAGCCGCTGTGGATGGCGACGAGGCCGCCGAGGATCGGCTCGGCCTTGGCCCGCGCGAAGCCGGCGCGCGCGATCATGGCCCTGAACGCCTCCATGTCCGGGAAACGCTCGATCGACTCGATGAGGTACCGGTAGCTCTCGGCGTCACCGGCGACGAGGCGGCCGAGGCGCGGCACGAGGTGGCGGCTGTAGCGCTCGTAGACGCCCGCAAAGCCGGGCCAGCGGGTCTGCGAGAATTCGAGGCAGAAGAAGCGGCCGCCGGTCTTTAGCACCCGGTGCGCCTCGGCCAGCGCCTTGTCGATATGGGTGACGTTCCGGATGCCGAAGGCGATCGTGTACGCATCGAAGCTGGCATCGGGGAAGCTCAGCTCCTCGGCATTTTCGTGCGCCCAGAGGAGCCCTTCGATCCGGCGCTTGCCGGCGCGCTCGATGCCGACGTCGAGCATCGCCGTGTTGATGTCGGCGACGGTCACCTCGGCGCCCGACGGCGCGAGGCGGAAGGCGACGTCGCCGGTGCCGCCCGCCATGTCGAGGATCTTCTCGCCCCGCCGCGGCCTGACGCGTGCGGCGAACTGGTCCTTCCAGTGGCGGTGGAGCCCGCCCGACATGACGTCGTTCATCAGATCGTAGCGCGAGGCGACGCTGGCGAAGACGCCATGCACCCGCCGCGTCTTTTCCTGCGGCTCGACGTCCTCGTAGCCGAAACTGACCTTGTCCATCGCCCGCGCCTCTAGCAGGGGAGGAGCGGGTTGTGCACGTGAGATATGCGAGTGGTTTCGAATGCCTGAGCTTCCCGAGGTCGAGACGACGGTGCGCGGGCTGCGGCCGATACTCGAGGGCCGGCGGATCGCGCGCGCCGAGGCGCGCCGTCCGGACCTTCGCCGCGCCTTCCCGCCGGACCTCAGGCAGCGCCTCACCGGCGCGACCGCGACCGCGCTCCGCCGCCGTGCGAAATACGGCCTGATCGACACCGACCGCGGCGACACGCTCGTCTTCCACCTCGGCATGTCGGGCCGCTGGCGGATCGATCCCGAGACTCTCGGCGCCCACGATCATTTCGTGATCGAGACCGCAGAGGGGCGGGTGCTCGCGCTGAACGACCCCCGCCGCTTCGGCTCGGTCGACCTCCTGCCGACCGCCTCGCTCGAGGCGCACGAGCCGTTCGCCGGCATGGGTCCGGAGCCTCTGAGCGACGCCTTCTCCTCCGCCTCGCTGGAAGCGGCGCTCGCCGGCCGCTCGGCGCCGTTGAAGGCGCTCCTCCACGACCAGCGGATCGTCGCCGGCCTCGGAAACATCTATGTCTGCGAGGCGCTGCACATGGCCGGGATCGCGCCCGGCCGCGCCGCCGGGCGGGTCTCGCGCGCCCGGCTCGGCCGCCTGGTCGCCGCGGTGAAGGAGGTGCTCCTCGCCGCGATCGAGGCCGGCGGCTCGACGCTGAGGGACTATGCCCGCCCCGACGGCGAGCTCGGCTATTTCTCGAAGCAGTGGCGGGTCTACGGCCGCGAGGGCGAACCCTGCCGTTGCGGCTCCGCGATTCGCCGCCGCGCCGACTCGGGCCGCTCCACCTTCTTTTGCCCCCGCTGCCAGCGAAGCTGAGGTTGACCTTCGCCGCGCCGTTCAGTAGAGGGCGGCGCGAGCGGGTGCGGTTCATGCCGCGCCCTTTTCATTTCAGATCAGAGGTC
>DASWMB010000068.1:0-8536 GCA_036399955.1 Allosphingosinicella sp.
GCCTTCGAGCATCGCGCCTTCCGCCGAGATGTTGCGCAGCCGCACCCCGAAGGTGCCGTGGTCCCAGTGGAGCAAGGCCTTCCAGAGGAGGCTCTGGCGCGGCGGCCGCTCCGACGGCGCCGGTTCCGGCTCCCGCTCGAGCTCGCCTTCCCGCCGGCCGCTGACGATCAGCTCCTTCACCGCGGCCGGGGCCTGGACGACGGTCTCCTGCGAGAATTCGAGACCGATGCGGCCGTTCCTCACCCACCGCACCGTGCAGTCGGTGCGGTTGCAGCCTTCGAACCGGATCTGCATCCGCTCGCCGATCCTGGGCTCGATCGCCGCCTCGATCATCGCTCCGTGGCGGGAGACGTTGACCACCGCCACCTCGTGCCTGCGGCCGCGGAAGCGCAGCTCGGCGCGGTCCACCACGTTGAGGTGGCGGTCCTCGCGGCGCTGGTTGCAGGTGCGAGTCTCGGTCCGCGGGATGGTGAGGCCGCAGAGGCTCGGCTCGTCCGATTCGCCCCGCTTCGGCCGGCTGCGCGCGGCGAGCAGCGAGCCGCGCGCTCCACCCGACACGATCGCCCGCACTTCGTTCATCGCCCGCTCCCCGCTCGCAGAGGAGAGGCTTATGCGCCCGAAATGGTTGCGTCTTTGCTACTTCGCGGCTGCCGGAAGCGCGCCCTCAGACCCGCGGCGGCCGGCCGTCGTCGTACCGCCGATCGTCGGCATAGCGCTCCGAATGGACGACGTGGCGGTGACGGTCGCGGCCGCGGTAGAGACCGAAGAGGCCGAACAGGCCGAGGAGGCCGAGCAGGCCCCAGTCGAAGCCGTCGTTCTGCTGGCGGACCTGGACCGACATGTCGTTGCCGAACGGCGCGTTCGGATCGGCGAAGCCGTTCGGATAGGGCGTCTCGGGGAGTTCGACGGTGGACGGCATCGTCTGCTGCGGGACGACGACGGGCACCGGGATCACCTCCGGCGAGGTGCGCGGCGCGGGATCGGCCGTGCGAGGTCCCGGATCCGGCGTGGACGTCGCCGGCGGCGGTGTCGTCGTCGCGGGCGGGGTGGTCGCCGGCGGCGTGGTCGCCGGCGTCTCGGTCGCCGTGTTCTGGGCGAGGGAGGCGCCCGCCTGCAGCGCGAGGATCGAAGCGGCGGCCGCGAGGCCGAGCGAGTGGCGGATCATCTAGCATCTCCTTGTCGAGGCCGGTCGGCAGGTCGAGACGTTTCATGATCCGCCGCCGCTCGCGAGGCAATGGCCTTGTGGCCGCGCCCGCGGCCGCTCAGAGCGGGACGAAGCGCCGGTGGTGCCACGCCAGGATGGCGGCGGCACCGCGATAGGGGCGCCAGGGCTCGGCCAAAGCGCGGATCGCCTTTTCGCTCGGGCGCTCCTCGAGGCCGAGGATACGGCCGATCTCGATCTGGACGGCAAGATCGCCGGCCGGGAAGACGTCGTCGCGGCCTTCGGCGAAGAGCAGGTAGATCTCGGCGGTCCAGCGGCCGATGCCCTTCACGGCGACCAGCGTCGCGATCGCCTCCTCGTCGTCCTCCGGCAGCCGGTCGAAGTCGAGCCGCCCTTCGAGCACCTGGGCGGCGAGGCTGCGGGCATAGCTCGCCTTCTGCCCGGAGAGGCCCGCGGCGCGGAGCGTCTCGTCGCTCGCCGCGGCGACGTTGGCGGGATCGGCCGCGCCGCCCGTCAGCGCATCGAGCTTCGCCCAGACCGAGGCCGCCGCCTTGATCGAGACCTGCTGGCCGACGATCGCGCGCATCAGCGTGACGAAGCCGCGCTCGCTGATCCTCGGCTCGGGATAGCCGGCGCGGGCGAGGGCGGCGGCGAAGGCGGGCTCGGCCGCCGCCAGCGAGTCCAGCGACGCGCGCAGCCGTTCCGCGCTGATCCCCAATGGCCTTCCCCCGCTTGAAACCGCCCGCCGCGACTAGCATAGACCACGGCGCCCGCATCCCCCTTTCCGCGCGCGAAGGAGCCCCATGCCCCGCCTTACCGTCGTCACCCGCGCCGGCACCGAGCACGAGATCGAGGCGCGTGCCGGCTGGAGCGTGATGGAGACGATCCGCGACCACGGCTTCGACGAGTTGCTCGCGCTCTGCGGCGGCTGCGCCTCCTGTGCGACCTGCCACGTCCATGTCGACGAGGCATGGCTGGACCAGCTGAAGCCGATGAAGGCGGACGAGGACGAACTGCTCGACACCTCGGACCACCGGAGGCCGAACAGCCGCCTCTCCTGCCAGCTCCTGGTCGCGCCGGAGCTCGACGGCCTGCGCGTCACCATCGCGCCGGAGGATTGAGGGGAGGCGTCTCGAAGACGTCACCCCGGACTCGATCCGGGGTCCATGAACACGGACGGCCCAGGTTCGCGGGGGCTTCGGTTCATGGATGCCGGATCAAGTCCGGCATGACGCGACGGTGCGGTGCGACCTAGAGTGACTACTCCCCCGCCACCTTCGCCGCGTAGAGCGCGATCGCGGCGGCGTTCGAGACGTTGAGGCTTTCGATCCGCTCGCCGATCGGCAGGCGGGCGAGCGCGTCGCAATGGGCCTCGACATTGTGGCGCATGCCCTCGCCCTCGGCGCCGAGAACGAGCGCGACCCGCTTAGGCCCGAGCGCCTGCTGGAGCGTCATTTCCGCCTCGCCGGTGAGGCCGATCCTCCAGAAGCCGGCTTCGGCGATCTCGTCGAGCGCTCGGGCGAGGTTGACGACGCGCACCCACGGCACCGTCTCCAGCGCCCCGCTCGCGGCCTTGGCGAGCGCGCCCGACTCCGGGGGCGCGTGCCGGTCCTGGGTGACGATGCCGAGCGCATCGAAGGCCGCGGCCGAGCGCAGGATCGCCCCGACATTGTGGGGGTCCGTGACGTGATCGAGGACGAGGAGCGGCCGCCCGTCCTCGGCGTCTTCGAGCAGGTCGGCGAGGTGGATGTCCTCGAGCCGCTCGACCTCGGCGACGATGCCCTGGTGCGGCGCATCGCGCGGCACGTGACGGGCGAGGTCGGCAGCCTCGGCGTAGGTGACGGGCACGTTCGCCGGGATGTCGAACTCGGCCGCCGCCTCACGCACCGCCCAGATGCGCTGGATCGTGCGCTCCGGATTGGCGAGCGCGGCGGCGACCGCGTGCCGCCCCCAGAAGCGGGGCCGGTTCTCGGGTTTCGAGGCCTGGCGTGCCTTGCGCCGCATGCCGGTCTCAATCGTCCTCGGGATATTCGAACGGGTCGCTCGGCCGCGGCTCGGTGGGCAGCGGCATGCGCGGCAGCGGCTCGTCGCGGTTGGCCGCGTTCCACAGGAAGCTCGCCATGATGACGGCGGCCTGGCGCAGGTCCTCGGCACGGAGGTGATCGTAGGTGTCGATGCTGGTGTGGTGGAGGCGGCTGCCGTAATCGAGCGGATCCTGGATGAACTGGTAGCCCGGGATGCCGACCGACTGGAGATGGACGTGGTCGGTGCCGGTGGTCGGCTGGATCGAGACCGAGGTCGCGCCCATCGAGGCGAAGGGGGCGAGCCACTCCTGGAAGATCGGCACGGCCGCGACATTGCCCTCCGCATGGATGCCGCGGATCCGGCCCGAGCCGTTGTCGAGGTTGAAATAGGCGACGAGGTCCCGATGCCCCGGGCGCGGCGTGATCGGCCAGCGATGGCGCCACGTCTGGCCCGGGCGCAGGCGCTGGCGGGCGGGGTTCGTCTCGGGAGGGCGGGTGGCGAGATGGCGCTCGACATAGGCCAGTGAGCCGAGGATGCCCTGCTCCTCGCCGCTCCAGAGCGCGAAGCGGATGGTGCGGCGGGGGCGCAGGCCGAGGCGGCGGAGGATGCGCGCCGCCTCCATCACCACCGCCGAGCCCGCGGCGTTGTCGACGGCGCCGTCGGCCGCGACCCACGAATCGAGATGTGCGCCCGCCATCACGTAGCCGGCGGAGGGATCGGTGCCGGGGATGTCGGCGAGGATGTTGTAGGCGTTGACGTCTTCGTCGTGGAAGCGGACGTCGCTGGCGATCTCCAGCGTCGGCGAAGCCTCGGTCAGCGCCAGGCGGGCGAGGCGCCGATAGTCCTCGGCGGCCATCTCGACGCCGGGCAGCCGCGGCGTGCGGCCGGCGCGGTAGGAATAGCCGGCGCCGTGGACGAGGCCGCCGTCGCGATAGGACTGGCGCACCCAGGCGAGCGCGCCCTCCTCGGCGAGGAAGGCGTCGAGCCGTTCGGCGAAGTCGGCGCGCGAGAGCGTCCGCTCGACCTGCTGCGGCGAGTAATTGGGCTGCTGATAGGTGTTGCGCTGCCGGAGGTCGTCGTCCGTGAGGCGGCGGAAGGCGGGCTCGGTCGGCTCGGAGCCCGCCGTGGGCCGGCTGATCAGCACGATCTTGCCGCGCAGCTGCCCGCGGAAGCGGGCGAAGTCCTCGACCTCGGTCATCGGCGCGACGAGGATGCCGGCGCTGATCGTGCCGTTCGTCGGCGGCGTCCAGGCGACCGGGATCGAGCGCAGGACGAGCGGGCGCGGCGCCGTCATCCGGCTCATGTGGCTCGCGATCGACCAGCCGCGGCCGAACTCGAAGCCTTCGGCACGCACGTTGGCAAGGCCCCAGTCGCGGAAGCGCTGCTGCGTCCAGCGCTCCGCCTGGCGCATCTGCGGCGAGTTGGTGAGGCGCCCGCCGATCCGGTCGGTGAGATGATGCGCGGTCTCCATCACCTCGCTGCGGTTCATCGCCTCGTCCAGGATGCGGTTGATCGTCCCCCGGTCGACCTGCTGGGCAGCAGCGGCGAGGGGAGCGGCGAGGAGGGCGGCGGCACAGAGCAAAGCAGGGAGACGGCGCATCATTGGCTCCGGAAGGGGACGGCAGGAGCCGCTTAGGGGCGGTCGCGAAGGCAGGCAAGCGGCAGCGGGCGGGCCGCTTGCCAGCCGCCCTGCCACGTGCCAGCATCGCCGCTCATCTTGGGGGAGATGGACATGGCGACCGCAGCAGCCGCGCCCAGGCGCTGGAAGAACGACCGGCTCTTCTACACCGGCATGGGCGTGTTCGTCGCCCTCGTCACCTTCTGGGGCTTCTACCGGAGCTACTATCTCAACCGCTGGTTCGAAACGCCGGCCGGGATGCGCGAGCTCAATGTTCTGCTTCACGTGCACGGCGCCGTGTTCACCGCCTGGATCGCGCTCGGCGTCGTCCAGCCGGCGCTGATCGCCTCGCGCAACACGCGGCTCCACCGCAAGCTCGGCTACTTCGGAGCCGCCGTCGCCGCGTCGATGGTCGTCCTCGGCATCGTCGCCGGGATCGAGGCGATGCGCGGCGGCGGGTTCATCGGCCTCGGCGACCCACGCGCCTTCTTCGCCGTGCCCTTCTTGGCCCTGGTCACCTTCGCCGTCATCGTGACGCTCGCCATCCGCTGGCGCAATCGCGCCGAAACCCACAAGCGGCTGATGCTGCTCGCATCGACGCAGGTGATCGAGGCGGCCGTCGCCCGCATCCCCATGGCGACGGCCGGAGCGCCCTTCAGCTTCTTCATCGGCGCCGACCTCATCATCGCGGCCGGCGTGGCCTACGACCTCGTCAGCCGCGGCCGGGTCCACAAGGTATGGATCTGGGGCGGGCTCGCCGTCGTCGCGAGCCAGGCCCTGCGGCTGATGATCGCCAATACCGGCCCCTGGATGGCCTTTGCCGAATGGATGCGCGACCTGCCGATCCTCTGAACCGGCGGCGGCGTTGACAGCCGCAGGGGCTTTCGCCATTGCGGCCGCCTTCCTATCTAGGCGGCTCCCAAGGACAGGTGGCCGAGTGGTTAAAGGCAGCAGACTGTAAATCTGCCCGGGTTTCCCGTACGCTGGTTCGAATCCAGCCCTGTCCACCATCCTCCCTGCGCCGAAGCGGGCGTCCGGGGGGCGTCATGGCAAAGGTCGGCTCCAAGCGGGTGTTTATCTTGGATTAATCTTTGCATTCCCATTGTTGTCCCCGTCCAAGTCAAAGGCTGGAATTACTGCGCCATCCGCGCTAAGAGGCGGCGGCGCAACAGGAGCATGTTCTATGGAACAGGAAAAGCTGATCGAACTTACGGCCGACATCGTCGCCGCTCACGTCGCGAACAACACCGTATCCGTCGGCGACATGCCGACGCTCGTCCAGCGCATCTATGAAGCGCTGAGCGGCCTCAATCAGGGTACCGACGAGCAGGCGCGGCAGGAAAAGACTCCGGTCGTTTCGGTGCGTGCCTCGATCAAGCCGGACTTCCTCGTCTGCATGGAATGCGGCGGCAAGCACAAGATGCTGAAGCGGCACCTGATGAATGCGCACAACATGACTCCGGACCAGTATCGCACCGATTACGGACTGCCGCGCGAATATCCGATGGTCGCCCCCAATTATTCGGAGCAGCGGCGCACGCTCGCCCATTCGATCGGCCTCGGCCGGCGCCGCGCTCCTGCGGCCGACGCCGGCGTCGGTGAAGGCGGCGGCGGCGAAGCGTCGGCCGGTGCGGGCGGCGGAGACGCCGGCGGCGGCACGAGCGGCCGCGGACGCGGCAAGGCCTCCGGCGGCGCCGCCGCGGGCGGTTCCGGCAGCGGCAACGGCCGCAGGCGCAAGAAGACCGGCTGAGCTTCGCCTCGCAGCCTGCGTATCGGCGGGCTTGCCCGCAGAAGCCGTCCCCGCCATATGGCGGGAACGGCGCAGGCGGGTATAGCTCAATGGTAGAGCACTAGCCTTCCAAGCTTGTGACGCGGGTTCGATTCCCGCTACCCGCTCCAGCCGCCCGGCTCGTCCGCCGCCGCCGAGCCGGATCAGCTTGCGCCCTGCTCCGTCAACCAGCGGCCGAGCTCGTGGAACGGGATCACCTGGTTGAAGCTGATCCCGACGACATTGTCCTTGCGCCAGCGCACCACGCCCGGGATCGGGCGGAAATTCTCCAGCGTCACCACCGTCTCGCCGCCGATCTCGAGCGGCTGGTCCGCCTCCAGCTTGACGCCGCCCTGGCTGATGTCGCGCGCCGAGACCCAGTAGGTCCGGGCGCCGGCCCGCAGCGTCGCCAGCCGGTCGACCGGCACGCGCGGCATCCGCGGCCGCCAGCCATTGTCGAGCGCCGCGGCGTTGGAGAGCACTTCGGCGACGTCCACCTTCTCGTCGAAGGCGACGCCGATCGTCGATTCGCGCGTCCAGGTCACGGTGCCGGGGATCTGGTGGTTGGTCTTCAATTCGACGGCGAGGCGCCGGCCGGTCTCGAACGGCGAATAGACGATCGCCATCAGCCCGCCCGCGGAGATGTTGCGCACCAGGCAGAGCTCGCGCCGCTCGTCGACCACGACGGCGCCGACCCGGAGGATCGTCAGGTGGCGAATGTCGCGGCGACGGTCGCGCGCCCGTGCCTCTTCGGCCCGCCGCTCCATTTCGCTCGCTTCGTCCACACTCTCGCGCGGCAGCATCTTTTCCCCCGGCCGTTTCCGCTCCCGCCGCCACCCTAGCCGCCGACAGGTTACCGAAGCCCTTATCGCCACCTGCGGCGAACCCGGCGCGGGCGCGGGCGGAGCGGCGCCCCGGCGGGAAAGCGTTCACGGCTTCCTTACCAATTCCGCTTAATCCGCCGTCCTCATGAACGCCGAAACCCGGATCGCGCCCGACGTGCGCCACGGCCCGAAGCCGCGCTCCGCCGTCAGCGGCGGCGTGGGCCTCTGCGGCCTTGCCGGCCTCCTTTTCTGGGCGGCGACCGCTCGCGCCTTCGGCATGGCGGGGCCGCTCTCGGCGCTCTGCGCGATGCTCGCCTGCGGCGTGCCGATGCTGCTCTGGTCGATCTTTATCGACAAGGTGCACCGCAGCCCGACGACCGGCATCGACTGGGCGAGCCCGCCCCGGTCCGTGCGCGAGGTCGCCGACATCAGTCTCGTCAAGATCGTCGGCCTGTGGTCGGTCTGGGCGGCGATCGGCTCGATCTACTGCATCGCCCGCTGGTACTGGGACGGCGCCTATCTCTTCGCCATGTACGTCATCGGCGCGGCGGCGATCCCGATGGTCGTCCTTTCCGTTCCCTACGTGCTCTGGCTCGACCGGCGCCTCGTCGAGCCGCGCGACGGCGCCTGGCATTTCGGCCAGCTCCTGATCGGCCGCGCCGACAGCGTCGATTGGGACATGCTCAAGGAGTTCTTCCGGGCCTGGGCGGTGAAGGGCTTCTTTCTCGCCTTCATGATCTCGATCGTGCCGGGAAACTGGGCGAACGTCATGCTCGCGGAGCCGCAGTGGATCGCCGGGCATCCGGTCAACCTCGCGCTCTGGCTGATCCGGATCATGTTCATGCTTGACGTGACCTTCGCCTGCGTCGGCTATATCCTGACGCTGAAGCCGCTCGACGCCCACATCCGCTCGGCCAACCCCTATGCGGCGGGCTGGACGGCGGCCCTGATCTGCTACCCACCGTTCGTCCTGATGGGACCGGGCGGCCCGCTCGACTACCATCCCGGGACTCTGGGCGAGGGCGGCTGGAACTATTGGCTCGACGGCTACCCGCTGCTGATGACCTTCGTCGCCTTCCTGCTCGTCGCGCTGACCGCGATCTACGCCTGGGCGACGGTCGCCTTCGGGATCCGCTTCT
>DASWMB010000069.1:0-4236 GCA_036399955.1 Allosphingosinicella sp.
ACCCCAGAGGCGAAGTCCGCCTTCCTGTTCACCCGCGTCGGCCTCGCCGGCTGCGACATGGGCGCCTGCGCGATCCTGCCGCGCATCGTCGGCCAGGGGAGAGCCGCCGAGCTCCTCTACACGGGGCGGGTGATGACCGCCGAGGAGGGGGAGCGCTGGGGCTTCTACAACCGGCTGGTGCAGCGGGAGGCGCTGCTTTCCGAGGCGCAGGCGCTGGCGCGCTCGCTCGCGGCGGGCCCGACCTTCGCTCACGGCATCACCAAGACCCAGCTCAATCAGGAATGGAACGTCAGCCTCGAGACGGCGATCGAGATGGAGGCCCAGGCCCAGGCGATCTGCATGGCGACGAACGATTTCCGGCGAGCGTTCGAGGCGTTCTCGGCGGGGAAGAAGGCGCCGGAGTTCAAGGGTGACTGAGGCCGCGACCAGAATCTCCCCTCCCGCTTGCGGGAGGGGCTGGGGGAGGGCCTGTCGACAGCCCCTCCCCTCTCGCCGCTTCGCGGCTCATCCCCTCCCGCAGGCGGGAGGGGAAGTTGGCTGACCGAGCTTTCCTCGAGTGGCCGTTCTTCGAGGAGCGGCATCGCGCGCTCGCGGACGAGCTCGAGTGTTGGTGTGCGGCAAACCTCGCCGACGAGGAGCCGGACGACCTCGACGCAGCCTGCCGCACGCTCGTCCGCGAGCTCGGCGCGAGCGGCTGGCTTCTCCACTGCGTTCCCGACGAAGCGGGCCGGCTCGACGTCCGCTCGCTGTGCCTCATCCGCGAGACGCTGGCGCGGCATAGCGGCCTCGCCGATTTCGCATTTGCCATGCAGGGGCTGGGATCGGGGACGATCGCGCTGTTCGGGTCGGAGGCGCAGAAGGCGGCGATCCTTCCCGCCGTCGCGCGCGGCGAGAAGATCGCCGCCTTCGCGCTCACCGAGCCGGCATCGGGGTCCGACGTCGCAGCGATCGAGACGCGCGCCGAGGAGCAGGACGGCGGCTTCGTCGTGAATGGCGCCAAGAGCTATATCTCGAACGGCGGGATCGCCGATTTCTACGTCCTGTTCGCGCGCACCGGCGAGGCGCCGGGCGCGAAGGGGATCTCCGCCTTCCTCGTCGAGCGCGGCACGGCGGGGCTCGACGATTCCGAGCGGATCGAGGTGATCGCGCCGCACCCGCTCGCGGCGCTGCGGTTCACCGACATGCGCCTCCCGGCATCAGCCCTGATCGGCGAGCGCGGGCGCGGCTTCGCCCAGGCGATGGCGACGCTCGACGTGTTCCGGACCACGGTCGGCGCCGCCGCCCTCGGCTTCGCACGCCGCGCGCTCGACGAGGCGACGGAACGGGCGGTGACGCGCCGCCTCGGCCAGGGCACGCTCGCCGACAATCCGATCACGCAGTCGAAGCTCGCCGAGATGGTGCTCGACGTCGACACCTCCGCTTTGCTCGTCTACCGCGCCGCCTGGCTGCGCGACGTCCTCGGGCGGCGCAACAGCCGCGAGGCGGCGCTGGCCAAGCTCCACGCCACCGACAGCGCGCAGGCCGTGATCGACAAGGCGGTGCAGATTTTCGGCGGTCTCGGCGTCACCCGCGGCGTCCCGGTCGAGCGGCTCTATCGTGAAATTCGCGCACTTCGCATATATGAGGGAGCTTCGGAGGTGCAGAAGGTGGTGATCGCCCGCGCGCATCTGGCGGAGCATCGCGAGCGGAGCGGCGCATGAAAGTGCTGCAGCCCCCCGGCTGGCCGCGGCCCAGGGGCTATGCCAACGGCGTCTCCGCGCGGGGCCGCATGATCTTCACGGCAGGGGTGGTCGGCTGGGACGCCGGGGAGCGCTTCGCCGCCAGGGACCTCGCGGGCCAGTTCGAGCAGGTGCTGAGGAACATCGTCGCGATCCTCGCCGAGGGCGGCGCGGCGCCGGAGCATGTGGTGCGCATGACCTGCTACGTGACGAGCCGCGACGATTATGTGGCGAGCGCGCGCGAGATCGGCGCGGCGTGGCGGGCGGTGATGGGGCGCAACTACCCGGCGATGGCGGTGGTCGAGGTTTCCGCGCTGGTCGAGCCGGAGGCGAAGGTCGAGATCGAAGCGACGGCGGTGGTCCCGGAATGACCGCCCACCTCGACACCTTCGTCCGCGACCGGCTGCCGCCGCGGGAGCTGCAGCCCGAGTTCCTGTTCGACCTTCCTGAGCTCCAGTACCCGGAGCGCCTCAACGCGGCCGTCGAGCTGATCGGCACGTTCGACGCCGACGCGCTCGCCGTCGTCAACGACCACGGCGCCTGGACCTATGGCGAGATGCGCGACATGTCCGACCGGATCGCGCGGCTGCTCGTCGAGGAGGAGGGGCTGGTCCCGGGCAACCGCGTCCTGCTGCGCGGGCCCAACACAGCGACGATGTTCGCGGCCTGGCTCGGCATCCTCAAGGCGGGAGGCGTCGTCGTCGCGACCATGCCGATGCTTCGCCCCGGCGAGATCGCGACGATCCTGGAGCGGGCTCAGGTCAGCCACGCGATCGTCGACAGCCGCTTCATCGGCGACTTCCGGCTGGCGGCGGAGCAGGCCGGCACGGTGCGCTCGCTGACCAAATATGACGGCGACTACGGCAATGGTGAGCTCGAGACGCGGCTGAAGGGCGTCTCGCCGGGCTACACGCCGCTGGACACGCACCGCGACGACGTCGCCCTCATCGCCTTCACCTCGGGCACGACCGGCAGGCCCAAGGGCTGCGCCCATTATCACCGCGACGTGCTCGCCTCAGCCGACAGCTTCGCGCGCCATGTGCTGAAGCCTGAAGCCGGGAGCCGCTGGGCCTGCTCGGCGCCGATCGCCTTCACCTTCGGCCTCGGCATGCTGCTGATCTTCCCCTGGCGCTTCGGCGGCGCCGCCGTGACGATCGAGCAGCCCGGCCCGAAGCCGCTCCTCGGTGCCGTGAGCAAGTTCGCCGTCACCAACCTCGCCACCGCGCCGACCGCGTACAAGGCGATGCTCCCGCTCCTGGCCGACCACGACATCTCCTCGCTCAGGACCTGCGTCTCGGCGGGCGAGCACCTTCCCGCCGCCACCTGGCACGCGTGGAACGAGGCGACCGGCCTCAGGATCGTCGACGGCATCGGTGCGACCGAGATGATGCACATCTTCATCTCCGCGTCGGGCGAGGACATCCGTCCCGGCGCCACCGGGCGCGCCGTCCCCGGCTACCGCGCCTGCGTCCTGGGCGACGACGGCAATCCCCTGCCCCACGGGTCCGGACGCCTCGCGGTGAAGGGCCCGACCGGCTGCCGCTATTTCGACGACGAGCGGCAGAGCGTCTACGTCCAGCTCGGCTGGAACGTCACCGGCGACACCTACCGGCAGGACGAGGACGGGTATTTCTGGTACGTGGCCCGCTCCGACGACATGATCATCTCGGCCGGCTACAATATCGCCGCGCCGGAGGTGGAGAACGCGCTCTACGCCCATCCCGCGGTCCAGGAATGCGCGGTGATCGGCGTCCCCTGCGAGGAGCGCGGCCAGAGGGTGAAAGCCTTTTGCGTGCTCTGCCCAGGCTATGAGCCGGAGCCCGGCCTCGCCGCCGAGCTGCAGGATCACGTCAAGGCGACGATCGCGCCCTACAAATATCCGCGCGACCTGGAATTCGTCGAATCGCTTCCAAAGACGGCGACCGGAAAGCTACAGCGCTTCGCGCTCAAACAGGGATAGCTTTCGATGAAGACCCGCGCCGCGATCGCCGTCGCCCCGAACCAGCCGCTCGAGATTCACGAGGTCGACCTCGACGGGCCGCGCGAGGGCGAGGTGCTGGTCGAGATCATGGCGACGGGCGTCTGCCACACCGACGCCTACACGCTGGAGGGCAAGGATTCCGAAGGGATCTTCCCCTCGATCCTCGGCCATGAAGGGGCCGGCATCGTGCGCTATGTCGGCGCCGGCGTCACCTCGGTGAAGCCCGGCGACCACGTCATCCCGCTCTACACGCCCGAATGCAGGCAGTGCAAAAGCTGCCTGTCGCGGAAGACCAACCTCTGCACGGCGATCCGCGGCACCCAGGGCAAGGGCGTGATGCCGGACGGCACCAGCCGCTTCCACTGCGAGCCGGCCGGGCACAGCGCGGCGTCCGGCAACACCGTCTTCCACTACATGGGCACCTCGACCTTCTCGAACTTCACGGTGCTGCCCGAGATCGCGGTGGCGAAGATCCGCACGGACGCCCCGTTCGAGACCAGCTGCTACGTCGGCTGCGGCGTCACCACCGGCGTCGGG
>DASWMB010000070.1:0-5023 GCA_036399955.1 Allosphingosinicella sp.
CTGGGTGGTGATCGACAAGGAGGGCTATGAGATGGCACGCCTCCTCGCGGCGGAGGGCGTCACCGCCTTCGTCCTCTTCTACCGCCTGCCGCACGAGGGCTGGGCGGCGGGCCCGGACGTCTCCCTTTCGGACGCGCAGCGCGCGATGCGGCTGATCCGCCACGGCGCATCGCGTTACGGGCTGGACGCGGAGCGGGTCTGCGCAATGGGCTTCTCGGCCGGCGGCCATCTCTGCGCCGACCTCCTCACCCGCTTCGATGCGCCCGTGTACCGGCCGCTGGACGGGGCCGACCGGCTGAGCGCCCGGCCGGCGCTTGCCGCGCCGATCTACCCCGTCGTGTCGATGACGCTGCCGACCGCCCATGGCGGATCGCGCCGCAATCTCGTCGGCGAGAGCGCCTCGCCCGAGCGCGAGCGGGCGCATTCGCCCGGTTTCAACGCCCGCGCCGATGCGCCGCCCACCTTCCTCCTCCACGCCGAGGACGACCGCTCGGTCGTCGTCGAGAACACGCTCCTGCTGCGCGCGGCGCTGCGCGAGAAAGGCGTGGAGACGGAGACGCATCTCTATCCCGACGGCGGTCACGGCTTCGGCCTGAGGCTCGCGCGCGGGAAATCGGTCGAGAACTGGCCCGCTCTGTTCACCGCATGGGCGCGTCGCAAGGGACTTTGGTCATGATCCGCAGCCTCGTCGCCGCCTTCCTCCTCCTTCTCGGCGCCGCGCAGCCCGCGCTCGCCCAGAGCCGCGCCGAGATCGAGCGGACGATGAAGCGGGCGACCCGCTTCATGGTCGAGGAGGTCTCGACCAACGGCGGCTATGTCTGGTCCTATCTTCCCGACATGTCGCGCCGCTGGGGCGAGATCGAGGCCTATCCCTCAATGATCTGGGTCCAGCCGCCGGGCACGGCGACGATGGGCAATCTCTTTCTCGACGCCTATCACGCCACCGGCGACGACTATTATTACCAGGCCGCCGAGCAGGTCGGGTCGGCTTTGGTCTGGGGCCAGCATCCGAGCGGCGGCTGGAACTATTTCATCGATTTCGCCGGAGAGGCCTCGACGCGGCGCTGGTACGAGACGATCGGGCGGAACGCCTGGCGGATGGAAGAATTCCAGCACTACGGCGCGAACGCGACCTTCGACGATGCCGGCACCTCCGAGGCGATGCAGTTCCTGTTGCGCCTCTATGTCGAGAAACGCGACCCGCGCTGGCGGCCGGCGGTCGAGCGGTCGATCGATTTCGTGCTGGAGAGCCAGTATCCGATCGGCGGCTGGCCGCAGCGTTACCCGCACAGCGAGAGCTATCCGGCCTATGCGCGGCTCATCACCTTCAACGACGACGTCGCGGCGGAGAACATCCGCTTCCTGCTGATGGCCTATCAGGCGCTCGGCGAGACGCGGGTGATGGACGCGATCGTGCGCGGCATGAACGTCTTCCTGGTGACGCAGCTCGGGCCGCCGCAGCCGGGCTGGGCGCTTCAATACGGCCTCGACCTGCAGCCCTCCGGCGCGCGTTCCTACGAGCCCAATGCGCTGGTGACGCACACCACCGCCGCCAACATCCGCCAGCTCATGAACTTCTACCGCCTCACCGGCGAGACCAAGTTCCTGGCGCGAATTCCGGAAGCGCTCGACTGGCTGGACTCCGTGCGGCTGCCCGCCGGGCAGGAGCGCGGCAACCGCGCCTTCCCGACCTTCATCGAGATCGGCACCAACCGGCCGATCTACGTCCACCGCCGCGGCTCGAACGTCGTCAACGGCGAATATTATTGGGACTATGATCCCGAGGCGACGATCGGCCACTACAACGCCTTCCGCGCCATCGACGTCGCGGCGCTGAGGCGCGACTATGAGCGGCTGCGGGCGACCTCTCTGCAGGAGCTGCGCCGCACCTCGCCGCTCCACGCGCCGCAGGCGCAGCCGCTGCCGCGCTTCTTCGTCAGCGGCACCGACGTCGGCTCCGACCTCAATGCGAGCGGCGGCGGCACCCCGCGCGAGCTCGTCCGCCTGCTCAACGCCCGCGGCTACTGGCCGACGCCGCTGCGCGCGACCAGCAACCCCTATATCGGCCCCGGCCCCGCGACGCCGCCGCCCGGCGACTTCCGCACCACCCATGTCGGCGACGCGAGCGACACCTCGCCCTACAACACCGACACTCCGGTGACCGGCATCTCGACGGCGACCTACATCGCCAACATGGCCCGGCTCATCCAGGCGCTGGAGCCGGCGCGCTAGGAGGCCTTCCGCCTCCTTTTGGCCAGCTTGTGTTTTCGTTCCGCTGGCGCCATGACGCCATGGGGGACGGGGGATGATGGCAATGACGGCCGGCAAGCGCATAGAAGCGCACCGCTTTTCGATGGCCGGCGTGCCCAGGCGCGACCGCCACGAGGCGTGGCTGCACCGCGACTGGCCGAGCCTCGCGCCCGTCTACCGGACGATCCCGACGGAGCCGTTCGACGTCGTGTCCGACCGCCTGCGGCTGGACGACCTCGTCCTCCATTATACCACGATCACCGCTCAGCAGTGGATCCGCGATGCGGCGCAGCTCCGCTCCTTCGATCCCGATCACCTGACCGTCGCGCTGACGCTGCACGGGCTTGCCCATGGCGAGATGGGCGGCGAACCGTTCCGCACCGCCGCGGGCGACATCCAGCTCGCCGACCTTTCGAGGGCGTCCTCCCATTTTTCGACGGGGAGCCGGACGATCCACCTCTCGATCCCGCGCGAGGCGGCGGCGCAGCGCGGGCTCGACGTCGCCGGGCTGCACGGGGCGGTGATTCGCTCCGGCCTTTCCGGCCTGCTCGGCCAGCACCTGCTCGCGATCCGGGAGACGGCGACGCAAATGGCCGTCGAGGACGGAAAGTTGCTCGGCCGCGGCGTTCTCGACCTGCTCGGCCTCGCCGTCGCCGGGTCGCGCCGGCAGCCCGCGCCGATCGCCGTCGGCCGCGACGGCCTCGCATCCGCGGCGCGGGCGCTGATCGAGCGCGAGCTCGGCGCCTCGATCCTCAGCATCCCGCGCATCTGCAGCACGCTCGGCATCTCGCGCTCGACGCTGCATCGGCTGTTCGAGGCGGAGGGCGGCGTCCAGGCCCATATCCGCAGGCGGCGGCTCGAGTCGGTGCGCCGGGCGCTCGCCGATCCGGCTTCGTTCGAGCCAATCCACATGCTCGCCGAACGCTTCGGCTTCAGCGATGCCGCGCATCTCAGCCGCCTCTTCCGCGCGGAATACGGGATGACGCCGAGCGACTGCCGGGCCGAGGCGCGCGAAGCGGCGGCGCGCCGTCCCATTTCGGATCACGCCCCGCAGGCCTGACACATCCGTTCAAGCCGCCGGGCCGCCCGTTCAACGGCCTTTCGCCCAAAGCCTGTTACCTGACGGACGAGCCGAGTGGGGGGCTCGCTTCGCGTATCCTGAAATCGCAGCGTTTTTTGATCCTTGTCCTGGGGAGGGAATTCCTATGTCCGGCACCACCGGCTCTTACACGACCGTACAGAACGTCAATTACGGTCCCCAGGCCAAGGCGGACACCGCCACCACCTATGAGAACGAGTTCCTGCTGATCGACGTTCTCGCGAACGACCTCGGCGGCAAGGCCAAGGTCCTGTGGTCGCTCGATCAGGTCGACCACGCGATCCGGACGACGGACGGCTCCAAGGTGACGCTGGCGAGCGGCGCCAGGGTCTGGTTCCAGGACGGCAAGCTCGCGTACGACGGCGTCGGCGCCACCGGCTTCGACTATCTCGCCGGCGGCGAGAGCGCGACCGACACCTTCACCTATGCGATCCGGATGAGCACGGGCGTGGTGAGCTACGCCACCGTCACCGTGACCGTGCGCGGCACCAACGATGCGCCGACGATCGTCCTCGGCGGCGACACGAGCGGCGCGGCGACCGAGGACTCCGCGCCGGTGGCGCTGGTCGATGCGGGCTCCTTCCAGTTCCAGGACCTCGACCTCACGAACAGCCACACCGTCGCAGTCGGCGCCGCCAGGATCAGCACGTCGGCCGGCGTCCCAGCGGGCTTCGTGCCCGGCGCGGGCATCGGCGGCCTCTCGGCCTCGGTCATCGAGAACACCTTCGACACGGTCAGCACCGGCAGCATCGCCTGGACCTTCGCGGCGGCCAATGCGGACGTCCAGGGCCTCGCTGCGGGCGAGACCGTGACCCAGGTCTATGCGCTCACCATCACCGACAGCTCCGGCGCCGCGGTGACGCAGGACGTGACGATCACCCTCACCGGCACCAACGACGGCCCGACCGTCGTCGGCGGGGACTTCGCCGGCGCGATGAGCGAGGACGAGGCCGCGGCGACGCTCGGCGAGGCCGGCTCCTTCACCTTCCAGGATCTCGATCTCTCGAACGTACACAGCGTCGCCGTCGGCGCTGCGCAGGCCTCGACCTCCTCGGCCGTGCCGGCGGGCTTCGTGCCGGCTGCCGGATTCGGCACCCTCACTGCGTCCGTCGTCGAGACCGTCACCGATCTCGACAATAAGGGCCGCATCGACTGGACCTATTCCGTGGACAACGCGGCCGTCCAAGGGCTCGCCGCCGGCGAGACGGTGACGCAGGTCTACACCCTCACCGTCACCGACAGCTCCGGTGCCCCCGCGACGCAGGACGTCACCATCACCCTCACCGGCACCAATGACGGCCCGACCATTGTCGGCGGGGACGTCGCCGGCGAAATGACCGAGGACGAGGCGGCAACGCTCGGCGAAGCCGGCTCCTTCACGTTCCAGGATCTCGATCTCTCGAACGTTCACAGCGTCGCCGTCGGCGCCGCGCAGGTTTCGAGCTCGGGCGCTGTGCCTGCCGGCTTCGTGCCCGCGGCCGGCTTCGGCACGCTCGCAGCGACCATCGCCGAGTCCGTCGCCGACCTCGACGACAAGGGCCGGATCGACTGGAGCTATGCCGTCGACAACGCCGCAGTCCAGGGCCTCGCTGCGGGCGAGACCGTGACCCAGGTCTATGCGCTCACCATCACCGACAGCTCCGGCGCCGCGGTGACGCAGGACGTGACGATCAC